>JBIIRF010000173.1:0-5518 GCA_044341715.1 Bacteroidia bacterium
CATTGAGAGAGTTCGCTCCTTATGTTGAGCGTGCAATGAAGGACAATGCGAAGTTTAAGTATGTACTGGAAACGCATTTTCACGCTGACTTTGTTTCTGGCCACCTTGATATGGCGAAGGAAACTGGAGCAACCATTGTTTTCGGACCAACTGCGGTTCCTAATTTCAAGGCACATGTAGCAATGGATGGTGAAATTCTACCATTGGGAAAGATTAAAATTAAAGTCCTGCATACTCCGGGACATACAATGGAGTCAAGTTGTTTTCTCCTGATAGATGAGAATGGAAAAGAACATTCACTGTTTTCAGGTGATACGCTCTTCATCGGGGATGTAGGACGTCCTGATCTTGCACAGAAGGGAGCAATCACTCAGGATGTGTTGGCCGGATATCTGTTCGATTCACTTCGTGATAAAGTAATGACTTTGCCTGATGAAGTAATTGTTTTCCCCGGACATGGTGCCGGATCTGCATGCGGAAAGAACATGTCGAATGAAACAACAGATACGCTCGGCAATCAAAAGAAAACCAATTATGCGTTGAGAGCAAATATGACCCGTGAGGAGTTTGTGAAAGAAGTCATCACCGGTTTGATGCCTCCTCCGTCATATTTCCCAAAGAATGCAACAATGAACAAAATGGGATACGAGAGTTTCTCCGATGTATTAAAACGCGGTGTTAAACCACTTGATCCGACTGCCTTTGAACTGGTAGCGACTGAAACCGGTGCAATGTTACTCGATACCCGTGATCCGAATGAGTTTGTCAAAGGATTTATTCCAAACTCAATCAATATTGGAGTGGATGGAAATTTTGCTCCATGGGCAGGTGCATTAATCCCTGATCTGAAACAGGAGATTCTTGTGATTGCTGATCCGGGTCGTGAAGAAGAAGTGATTACTCGTCTTTCACGTGTTGGTTATGATTATACCATCGGTTTCCTTCAAGGGGGATTTGAAAACTGGTTGAAAGCAGGTAAAGAGGTTGATAAGATTGAATCAATCACGATCGATGAGTGTTTCGATAAGCTTCAAAAGGATACTTCTGCTGTTGTACTCGATGTACGGAAGAAGAGTGAATATGATTCTGAACACGTTATGAATGCAGTGAATGCTCCACTGGATTATGTGAATGATTCAATGGCTGTGATTAATAAAAACGTGACGAATTATGTGCATTGTGCAGGTGGCTATCGTTCTGTGATCTTCATCTCGATCCTGAAAGCGCGTGGTTTTGAAAATCTCGTAAATGTGCAGGGCGGTTTTAAAGCAATGAAGGATTCAGGTAAGTTCAAGGTGAGTGATTATGTAGCTCCCAATACAATGTTATAAGTAAAGTGTTTTAAAAGGTGCCGGAGGAAACTTCGGCACCTTTTTTAGATGGTCGAATAAAAATTAATAACGATAAATATTCTATGTTAAAATTCCTGCAGAATTTATTCAAAAAGAACTATGAAGACCTGTCAGGCCGTGAGTTCAAGCAACGGTTTCAGTCAGACAAAAATGCTGTATTGATTGATGTGCGTACACCTTCGGAGTTTAAATCGGGTTCAATAAAGGGTGCAAAAAATATAGACGTGACAGGCCCTGGTTTTAGCAGCGAAATCAGTAAGCTGGACAAGTCAAAACAGTATTTCATCTTTTGTAGGAGCGGTGCCAGAAGTGGTCATGCTTGCCGGATGATGTCGGCACAAGGATTTAAAGTGATAAATCTCAGTGGTGGAGTAGGTGCCTGGCCTTCTAATTGATCTAATAATTGAAATTATAGAGTGAAATGATACCTGTCCGGTTTGTGGGCAGGTATTTTAATTTTCATGACTTGGGTCAGTTGTAACAATTGTTACCTGAAACTCTTTTTTTGTTTGCTTACTTTACAATATACAAGACCTACATTATGGAAAAGCACTATCAGGTATTAATCATTGGCGGCGGGACTGCCGGGATTATGACATCAGCTTTTATGAAAAGAAAAGCTCCGAATGTGAAAATAGCCATTATGGATCCAACACGAGACCATTTTTATCAGGCAGCATGGACACTGGTTGGTGCCGGTACGTTTAATTATGCTGACACCCGACGTGATGAGGCTTCAGTAATTCCACAGGGCGTGGATTGGATTAAGGAGTTTGCGGAGAAAATCCTGCCGGAAGAGAATAAGGTGGTGACAAAATCAGGTGATGAATATCGTTACGATTATTTGGTGGTAGCTCCTGGTTTGGTGATGGATCTGGATGGTATTCCCGGGTTACGGGAAGCATTGAAAACAGATAGTGTTTGCAGTAACTATACTGATCCGAAACATACCTGGGAAGTTCTTCGGAATTTTAAAGGTGGAAATGCAGTTTTTACGCAACCTTCTACACCAATTAAATGCGGTGGAGCACCTCAGAAGATCATGTATCTCGCTGAAGAGGCTTTTGTGAAGCAAGGAGTGAGAGAGAAGACAAATGTGATTTATGCAACTCCCGGTGGTGTTATATTTGGAGTGAAGGATTTCGCAGATACTTTAAACGATGTTCTAAGGAGAAAACAGGTTGTTACAAAGTATGCGTATAATCCAATAAAAATCGATCCGGTTCAGAAAAAAATCTGGTTTAAATACATGAAGGCGGATGCAGACTTGTCAGGGCTGACTCCGGACGCTAAAATCAATGAATCTTTTGAAGATGCTCATACTATCTGTATGCCGTATGATATGTTGCATTTAGCACCACCTCAGAAAGCGCCTGATTTTATCCGTAGTTCGGAATTAGCTCATCAGGATGGTCCTTCAAAGGGCTGGATGAATGTTGATATCCATACACTCCAACATAAACAATACGGTAATATTTTTAGCTTAGGTGATGTGGCCGCACTTCCAACTGCAAAAACTGGTGCAGCCATTCGAAAACAGGCTCCTGTTGTGGTGGAGAATATTCTCACCTTGATGAAGCATGGTACGGTGCTTCCACGCCAATATTCAGGTTATAGTTCCTGCCCATTAGTGACCGGTTATGGAAAAATGGTGCTTGCTGAATTTAAGTACGACAATGTGCGTGATTCGGATCCTATGTTAAGTAAAATATGGGATACATCGAAAGAGCAATACAGCATGTGGATACTGAAGAAATATGGTTTGCCATTCTTGTATTGGAACATGATGATGAAAGGAAAAATGATGGAATAATAGTTCATATAGACACAAAAAAAGCCGCTTCTATAGCGGCTTTTTTTGTGAGTATCATTAAGATTAATGATCGTGCATTCCTGGTGTGTGTGCATGTCCGTGTGAAAGTTCGTCAGCAGAAGCTTCACGTACCTCCATTACTTTTCCTGCGAAATGAAGATCGTGTCCTGCAAGCGGATGATTGAAATCCAGCAGTACAGTACCATCATCAACAGAGACGATTTTTGCTACCAGTTGGTTTCCTTCACGGTCGAGAAGAGGAACCATATTGCCGATGCGTAAAACTTCAAGATCAAGAACGCCATCAACTTTGAACATTTCATCCGGAACACGTACCAGAGCATCGTCTTCCATCATGCCGTAAGCATTTTCTGCATCAATACTGAAGCTGAAATCGTTTCCGATCGTTAAACCAAGAAGATTACTTTCAAATGCAGGAATTAATTGTCCTGAACCGAACAAAAATACAAGCGGATTTTCATCACCTGGTTCTTCAACTTTTACTTTTTCACTGCCTTCTTTACTGCTGTGCAGAACGTAAGAAACAGTCACAACTTTGTTTTGTCCTATTTGCATGTTATTAGTTTTGACAAAGGACAGGTGCGGCTGTTTATACGCCCATCACTTTGAGAATATGCCGCAAAGGTACTGAATCGGGATGAAAAACACGAGATTTAAAACCTCATTAACTGCCTGTTGACTAATTGGTTGTGGATTTAACTATCCAGTCGCAAGTAGATTTTGTTATATCGGCTATCAATTGTGCTTGTTGCTGCTGGTTGTTTCCTTTTGTCATAACTGTAAGCAAAACACGCTCGTTGTTTATATAAATTATTCCGGTTTCGGATAATTCCTGGTAAGTTGAATTCGGGTATCCTCTTTCACCAAATTTATGCACGAGCAGGGCATTTTCCGGAACACCCTTTTTCATTCCTTCTGTGAAAGTCGATTCTGAAAGCAGTTGCATAGAAAATTCAGATAACACAGGATTTGTGTATCCGGAGTTATACAATACTCTCAGAAACTTACTCACTTCACTACAATTCATTGTTGCTGTTTTTTGATGAGGGTCTGGAGCTATCATTTCTAAGTCAGCGAAAACCTTTAAAATTGTTTCCTGATCGAGAAAGTTATATAGTAATAAGTTGGCTTCATTATCGGAATCAACAATCATGTATTTAATAAGCTCTTTGACCGAGTAGGATTCTCCCTTTTTCAGAGTGGCTGAAGTAATAGTCTGGTAATAATCTTTTTGAGTAGGTTTGTTGAAGGTCGCAGTTCGATTCAAAAATTGCGGGTCCTTTTCTGCCTTCTTTAATAATGCGATGAGGATTGGAAGTTTGAAAATACTCCCCGCATCAAATCGTTCTTGTTCATTTAATGAACACCAGGTGGCAGTGTTTAAATCCCGAATGTAAACGGAAGTAACCGAAGGTTGGTCAATTGCTTTGTGCTTACTTATTATTTCCTTGATGTTATTCAGTAATGAGCTGAATTTTTCGGGAGATGATGGTGTCTCTGAAAATATAATGGGTTGTACAAATTTGTAATCTTTTAACCTGTTTTGCTTAAAGGGAGCACTTTCAGCAATTTTTGGTGGAACCGGTGTTTCTGGTTTTTTAATTTGGCTGCTGATGGCATAAGTAAAAATACCAGTTAGCAGGCAGGCAAGAATTACCATGTATAATGGTAACCTGCCTCCGCGTAGGGAGAAATTCATAAGAGGTAATCGTTTTGGGTGTGTGTGGGTGTAATTTCGAAAAAAAAAATCACATGGCCCTTATTTTATGAATAAAAATCTTTCGAATGGATTAGTCAATAATTTGAGATTTGAAGGTGCTTTTTGTACTATTCAATTCAAAATAAGGCCGAATGTACTATTTTAAGTGAGTATTGACTTCTGTTATTTCAGTGGTATTTGCTTAATAAACAATTCATTGTATCCGCTCTGTTGATCCTTTTCACGTGTGAAAATCAATGAAGGAAGTACACCAATGGTTAATTCAATAGTAGTATAAACGGCATTTCCCGACTTTAAATGTCCACCGATCGTTTGTCCTGTTTTGTCAGATATCGACAAATGCAGGTGCGAGCCATTCACTGAGATGGTCCCGGTGAGTGATACAATTTCAAAGGGGCCTGTCAGTTTTGTAGTGTTTGGTTCGCCGGCATAGCGAAGACCTACTTCTTTCAGACTACCCACACAACTGAGAATTATTCCGGCCTGGATCGAATATTCTTTGCAGATTTGTTCTATACATAAACTGATATCATCACCTGGTTTCAATCGGATGCTATATGTTTCAATGGAGGATCGTTGTAAATTATGCATTTTATTGGTTGTCTTTCCAGT
>JBIIRF010000175.1:0-5458 GCA_044341715.1 Bacteroidia bacterium
GATGAGTTTTGAATTGTTGGGATCAGCAGCCAGCACTAGTGTAACACGTGGACCAATAGAAACGCGGTCTTCAATTACAAGTCGACAGCTGTTATCAGAATTCATGGTCGACAACATCAACCCGGATGCGATGTATACTTCTTGTCCAACCGAAAACCCACATTGACGAAGTGCCCAAACGCGCACCCCATTCGCCGGAAAATACGTCACAAGAAACCGCATGAATTTGATCCATGCTTTTGAAATAAAATTTCGTTTCCTGATCTGATCCATTTAACCTTTAATGAACTTGTAGAATTTCAATCCAAGTGTGCCGACCTTCATCAGCAACGGTTGATGTACTTTTTCGAATCGGCCATAGTTCACCAATTCACCTCCAAATTTAGCTTTAAACTCTCTTACTCCATAATCTGCATCCGGTTTTCCGGCTCCGAGAAAGTCGAAATGTTGCAGCTGTTCTTCACTTCCTGCTTTAATCGCCGCCCAGGTGGACAGTATGCTGGGGTATTGTTCTTTATAATCTTTATCGAGTCCTGCGATGTACCATTCGTAAATCGCTTTTCCGGGCATTACCGGACTCATGATTCCTCCGATTACTTTGCCTTCGAGTTTTATTAGCAGGTATTTTCCTAAGCCTTTCGATACAATATCAGTTAAGTATGCATCGAAGAAAATTTTAGGTGGCAAGGGCTTATGCACTTTCTCCGTGTAAAGTTTTTTTAGCAGGAAATAAAACTCATCGGCTTCGACTTGTGTGGTGGCTTCAACGATGGTGGCTGATTGTATTCCTTTTTTAATTTGTCGCGCCTTACTTTTACTCATCGCAGTCAACAATTGCTCCGGTGTAATGTCTGCTGTATTTACCAGGTAATTGAGGTGTTCGAGTGCGGTGAATCCCTGATCGAGAAATGCCGGTTTAATCGAACTGCAATCAAACATATTGCGGAACTGCGAATAAATGGCTTTGCCTGAGATTTGTTTGTTGTATTCTTTCAGTAATGCACTTGCGGCCTGAGGTGATGAACAAACCGGTCCGCCCCATACAATAGCACGGGAAGTGAGTCGGCCATAGAAAGCCGGTTCTTGTTGAATAACGCAAAGTAAAATACCTTGCAATGAATTTGAAGCGTCGGTGCATCCTATAACGACCGGAGTGTAGCCCGTTACTTTACTGAAGAGATCATGCGCTTCCGGTAGCTGGAAAAAATTTCCGTGTGTATGCTGCTGAACATACTCCTTCCATCCGGCTTTTTTCAGCTGGTCGGCGTTGGTGATTATGTTCAGATTACTTTGCATACTTAATCCATCATCGGGTTTTGTACGTAGAAGTTTTTCTTGATAAAATTCTTTACGTTTTGTAGAATCAGTTCTTTGATCCAGGGTCCAATCGCATTGTGCCAGCGTTGTGGATGTGTGGTGATCATTACTTTCTCAGGCATCGATTCTTTGTCGAGTCCTTTCAATATATCATTGGTGTTTCTGAATCGGAAACTCTTCTGATAGTTGTTGCTGACTTTATCTCGTACGCTTACCAGATGTCCATCCCATTTACGACCGGTGTCGGTAATATAGAGTGTGCTGTTGAAATCAGTGTCGAAGTAGGGCTCAGCGATAATCTGGTAGTCCTTGTATTTAATATCGCGCCAGATCATGCGGTTGTCCCATATAGAAGTTGGACTTCCATGCATACAAATAGTTTTCACCGGATAATAGGTGCGGAAATAATTCAGGTTTTTTTCGAAGAGTTTAATTGCTTTTTTAAAATTACCATTCGCCAAAGAAAGGTCTTCGTAGTGATATCCGATTTCGTGTCCGAGTGCAGCAATGGCTTTTATTACTTCCGGATGATTACTCTCTTCAACGATTCTGAAATAGTAGGTGGTTCGTATTCCGAGTGCATGTTCGATTTTGGCTTTTTCGAGACTCTGCAAGGGAAGATTGTCGACATCATGGCGCATAATGAGATATTTCTGCGGAATATTTCCGGCAAAAAGATCTTCATACGCCATAATCGTATATCCCTTCGCGAGAAATTTTTCGAGAAGTTGACGGTACTTGGTTAAAGTGAAATCACGAGCCATTATCGCGGAATCGGTTTATATATTCTTTGTCGTTGTTTATTGTTCGGGCGCTCTCCGGGTAGTTTTCGAAGAACCATACCATGAAGCGTGTTGGGTCAATGGTTTGTTCTAACATCGATTTGCGTCGTTGTTCCCAGGTTGCTTTTAGCTGTGGGATAGATACCAGCTCCTTTAATTTTTCGAGCAACTTTTCAGGCTGATCGGTGGGTATTCCGTAGGTGAGTTGGTATTTATGTTCGAGTTCTTCGAGGTATCCCAGTTTACCTACGAAGTCGTTGAAGCGAAGTGATGGAGTGCCAAGTACTGCTGCTTCTGCGGTCATGGTTTGGCTGTCGCCTAAGTACAAATCTGCGTAGTACAATACATCGAGGATATCTGATGCTTTTACTTTTACGCGATAGGGCTCCAGTTCAGGTGATAACTCCCGTTCAGAGCTGAGGTGAATTTTCCCATAAGGCTCGAGCAGTTTTACTATTTGCAAAGCAAGTTTATCGGTGATTCCTTTTTTATTTTCGTCGTGCCAGGCAGTTAACTTTGCAAATCGAATGAAGAAGTTCATTCTTTCTTTGTCAAATAGATGACTTACTTTATTATAGTCGGGCTGAAAGTAGGCTGGACGCAGATAAGCGAGCTCCTGGTTGGCATTGTACTTGATCGTTTTGGGATGGTGATCCCATTGCGCAGCGCTGCAGGAGACAGGACATAGCTGATGGTGAAGGAAAGGGACGAATAATTTACTGTACACCGGAAATATGTAGAGATCATCCTCGAAAACACTGATGGATTTTATTCCAAGTAATCGTCCGAATGGTGCAAACTCTGCAGAAGTTGAAATGTATAAGTCAGGTTTAAATTGGCGTGCTACTTTCCAGTGCGCCAGCGTGCGTTGAATAAACGAAAGTACAATTCCCCATTTGGAATCCTTGCGTTCTTTCTCGGCGATATTGATAAATGGAATCTGATGTTCTTCGAGTAATTTTTTGAGAACATCCTTGGTTTTAATCGTTACCATAACCGCATGACCTCTTTCCTTCAATGCATGTATGGTATGCTTGAAGAGATGGAAGTGGGCAGGGTGTGCGAGATAAAACTGGTAACGCATCAATTCTTGTTCGTTGGTTGTTGTAGTGCACTCAGGCCGGCGAGCATCCATGCATTCGACCAGCGCATGAAGGAAGTTTTTTCTGTATGTCGTTCAAATTTGCGGAAGTAGAAGTAGCCTTGGGGATCCTGCATTTCGCGGATCATCCAGCAGGCTGTTTTCTTTGCCAATTCCATTTGTCCGAATCGTTGCAATGTTAGCAGTGTTTGTCCGGCAGCAGTGCAATCCACCGGCCAGGCTTGTTTGTCGTAGAATCGGGGTTGTCCATCAGCTTCCAGAAAATGGCGGAGGTAAAAGCTGATGCCTTTGTCCATTCCGTGCTGGTGTGTGCTGTCGTTTGTATGTCGGATGAATTCAGATAAACAATCGAGAATGTATCCTGTATGGTAATTGTCGATCCATTTGCCGGTTTCACGCTGCGAGTAAATCCAGGCGCCTTCGCTGTTTTGATATTTCATCACCCAGTTTACAGCAGCTGTGGCCGTTGATTTTAATTCTTCGTTGCTTGTGATCGAATATGCCTGAGCTAATAGCCTGACACCTTTCATACTCGCGTTAAATACCTTTTCCTTGTCGAAGGGAGAGTAGGAGAAGCAAATGCTTTGATCCGGATCTATGCTTCGGTATAGATCGTGTAACACAAACTCTGCAGCGCTGACAACAAGATCGCCTGCTTCCTTTATGTCCCATGTTTTATAAGCATGAAATAATCCATGCGTGATGATTCCGGTGGCGACTACCGTTGGTTCGTATGCCGGAATGCTGGCATATCGTGCTTCCCATGGAAAATCGTAACCCCAACAAGCACCGGAATAGTTTTTTGCTTTCAGCGTTTGCAATTGTTGAATGCAATGAAGCGCTTTTTCTTTATAAGCCGGTTTCGGATCAGCAGAATATAATTGCGCATAGGATTGTAGCGCTAATCCAATGGTGACTGGATTTAATTGCTTTTTTATTCCCAATAACGGACGCAAATTCACGGGAGATCTTTTCACCGATTGTTGTGCAAGGAAACGAAGCTTATGCTGACTCTTCAATATAGGCAACTGAAATATCGGAGAAGTAAGGCCATCGTACGGATCAAATCCTTTAAACTGTTGCTCTTCCATATAACTCAGCAGGAGAAACAGGGAACGTGAAATCTGCTCATCTGCTGTCATGGTTATTTAGTTACAAGGGTTTTTCCGTTGATCGCTATTGATTCTAAAACTTTAAAAGTGGAAAGAGTGGCATTGTATAATTCATCAAATGAAATAGGTGCAGGCTTGCCATTTCGCAAGGCATTCGCAAATGCTTCTACTTCGGCTTTATGTCCCTTGTCCTGTACTGATTTGAATTTGCGTGTTCCTTTCGGACCGTTTACTATCAACTCTTTGAAATCGTCTATGCGGGCGATGACACCACCATTGAATACTTCGACATATTCCTTGCTGACATCTTTATTCCCGTTTGAGTAATAAGCGATAGTAGCAACGCTGCCATTTTCCATCTTCAAGGAGATGCTCACAGTGTCGTTCAGACCCGAAGGATCGTTCAATGCATGTGCTGCTACTTCGGTGATTTTACTTCCACAGAGGAAAGCGCAGTAGTCAATAAAGTGACATGCTTCGCCAATAATTCGTCCGCCGCCTGTTTTAGGATCGTGTATCCAATGTTCTTTCGGCACAATCCCTGCGTTGATGCGGAATAGAATCGCACTTGGGACTTCACGGTTAATATGCTTCAGTAACTCCTGTGTTAATGGAGCAAATCTGCGATTGAATCCTACAAAGAGCTGACGATTGGAAGCAGAGTAAGCATCTTTGATGAGCTCCAGTTCGGCAGGGTAGAGGCAGAGTGGTTTTTCTGTAAATACATTCTTGTCTGCTTTCAATGCTTTGATCACATATTCAGCATGACTATCATGACGCGTCGCAATAAAAATCGTGTTGATGTTTTTATCTTGAATCAACTCATCGGCATTACCTGTGCAATAATTGAAGCCGAATTTATCGGCAACATTGCGGGCGTTGTTCGGGCGAGCTGTTGCTACACCGATCATGTTTGCTTTACCCTTTAGTGCAGGAAGAAGGAAGTTCTGTCCAAATGATCCGGCGCCAATCATACCGACTGAAATTGCAGCTTCGGCGATCCGTTCAGTTGAAAGTTCTACACGGTTCTTTAGTTGTTTTTGTGTATCATATTCCAGTACGATGCCGGCAAACGACTCCGTACGGTTGAGAATCATATCATAGGCTGATTTCGCATCTTTGAAAGCAATGGTATGTGTAATCAG
>JBIIRF010000174.1:0-5458 GCA_044341715.1 Bacteroidia bacterium
ATAAGTAGTAAAGGCATCAGTGAAACCGGCGTTTGCAAAGCAGGCATTGTTTCCTTTCTGGTTTGAAAGACGGATAGCTTCACGGCTTCCACCAACTTGCACTACGAACTGACCAGTTGTAGGTACTATAACGTTTCCTACGCCATAAGGAGCAAATGGATCACCTGTTACATGGAAAGCAACCATCGGCGCATCTCCTGCTTCAAGCCATGAAGTATCTCCCATTGCACCGCCCATGTTGAACACAAACTGAACGTTGGAAGGATACCCTGGTGAGTTGTTTGGGTTGTTGAGTGCTGCATTACCACCGTAACCTTCGAAATCTCCCAGCAATGCCTGGTTAACATAGGAAGAACCCTGTTGAAATCCATAAGTAGCGTTGTTAGTGTTTGAGAGGAATTTAGTGAGGGAAATCTCAGCCGGATCATCCAATGTTGCGTAAGCAAATGCAATGTATCCGCCTGTACCTACACCGCCCAGAATAATCTGGTTAGGATCAATACCGAAATCGTTGCCGCCTGTATCAGCATTTGCACGGAAATAACGTACACAAGCTTTCGCATCCAGAATTCCGCGGTATACTGCCTGAAGAAGTGTTCCTGTGCGGATATCCTGTGATCCTGCTCCTTGTGCGGAAGGATTCCAGCCTTTACGGTAAGTCATTGCTGCTGCAGTGTATCCGCGTTTTGCGAATTGCTGACACATGGCAACAATGTTAGAGTCAGATTTTGAACCGGTTGGTTGACCGTTGATCACCGGAGGTAAGAAGCTACCGGTGTGCATTACAATTACGAGGGGACGGTTAGTGACTACATCTCCATCAGGAGTGTAAACATCCATCAATAAGTCTTCGGCAGTAGGTTGTCCTCCAAGCAGTACAGGGAATACTGAAATATTGTTTCCGTATACAACATTGCTTGTTTTCGATACTGTGCTGAATATTTCAGTCAGGTAACGCTGTGCGCTGGCTTGCATCGTGAATCCGATGAGGCAACCTGCAGTGAGGATGATTTGTAAAGATTTCTTCATGCTTAGTGGTTTTGATTGCGGTAAAGATAAATAGTTTCGCTCGTAGGAAAAGGAGTTCAGTAGGGTATTGTGTGTAATTTTTTTGGGCCGGTATAAGTCAGGTGGAGGTCATTAATTGTGAGGAACTTAAATTTCATTTGCAGTTGTTTTGTTTTAATCGGAACTTTGCCGCATGTCGGGCTATCGGATTTTAGTGGTTTTAATGTTTATCTGGTTCGATGTCAGTGATTTACGTGGACAATGTGTTACTACTTATCCCTTTGTGGAGGACTTTGAGTCGGGCACTGGTAACTGGGTTCCGGGTGGCGCGAACGGTGATTGGGCGCATGGGAGTCCAAATAAGCCTCGAATTAATGCGGCCGGTTCGGGTTCGAAGTGCTGGATTACAGGCGGCTTGTCGAATGCGAATTACAATGGCGGACAAAAATCCTGGCTGGAAAGTCCCTGTTTCGATTTCTCGGCCTTGAGTCGTCCTTATCTCTCATTTTTGATTTATTGGGATACCGAGCGGCAGTATGATGGAGGTAATCTTCAGTATTCTCTGAATAATGGTGTTTCATGGCAGAATGTGGGGAATAGTTCTACCAATCCCGATTGCCGTACTGCCAATTGGTTCAATGCTTCGAGTATTAATAATCTAAGCGGTCTGGCAAGTCCTACGCAGGGCTGGTCGGGTACCACAGTGAATAGCAGCGGCTCGTGTCTGGGTGGGAATGGGAGTGGCGCATGGAAAAATTCACGCTATTGTTTGAGTAACCTTGCTGGTGAGCCGAATGTAATGTTCCGGTTTACTTTTTCTTCGGGTACTACTTGTAATAATTATGATGGTCTGGCGATTGATAGTTTCAGTATCTCCGAATTGCCATTACCGGCACTGGATTTTTCATACAGCTGCGAAGGGTTAGGTCGTGTGCGGTTTGTGGCGGATTCGGGAACTTGTCCGACAGGTGCAGCCTGGAATTTCGATGATCCGGGTAGTCTGATTAATTCGTCAACGTCATCGATAGATACACATACGTTCTCTGGACCGGGTGAATATTTCATAACATGGACATTGACCGAGCCGTGCATAGGTACCCGTACTGTGACCAGAAGATTGGTGATTCCGGATGTAGATGCAACTGTTTATCCGGAGAGTTGTCCGGGCGCATTGGATGGCGCAATCGCTTTAACAATTCCTGCTTATCCCGGACTCCTTATCTCCTGGAACACCATTCCTGTTCAAACAGCCGATTCATTGAGTGGTTTGGCGGCTGGTTCCTATGAGGTGGTGGTAAATGCTGATTCAGCATGCGCGTTGGTCTCGCGAATTGAAGTAGAAACTAACCCCGACGCCTTACCGAAAAGTGAGTTGCCACAGTTGTTGTTTATTTGTCCACCGGAAGAATTACAGGTTACACCCGGAGTTTTTGCATTTTACGAATGGTCGGATGGCAGCAACGATTCCTTCTTCGATGTTTTCGATGCCGGCACCTATTCAGTGACCATCACAAGTGCTGCGGGTTGTACGGCGACTGATTCGGTACTGGTATTGGAGAATTGTTTTACCGATGTCTTTCTGCCTTCCGCATTTACTCCGAACGTAGATGGGAAGAACGAAGTCTTTATGCCCGTTTCCGGATTGATTCCGTTCATGCGTTTTTCGGTGTATAACAGGGTGGGGCAGCAGCTCTATGTTACCGAAATCCAGGGCAACGGATGGGATGGAACCTATAGTGGAGGTGAATGTCCGGAAGGAATCTATGCCTGGAAAGTAGAATACCGCGGACCCGATAACAAGAACCGGGAAAAGTACGGCTGGTTTATGTTGATCAGGTAGGTGTATTTTTAATCCTTCTATTTCTATAAGTCAGCTTCATTTTTTTAGGACAATCTTTATTGTTTTCATACATTTTAGATTGACGGTTATTGATTTAAATAATTGTTTATCAATAAATTAATATATATTGGTTGATAAAAGTCATATCAAGTGTAAAAAATGTTACCCAAATACAAGAGTGTTGAATGTATATTTGTGACATGCTACGCAAAGCAGCGGTTTGGATTTTGTTATTCGTGATGATCTTTGAGACATCCGGTAAGACCATGTTGTTGCTTAGTTTTGAAATGAACAGAGATTTTATTGCTAAGGAACTCTGTGTTAAAAAAGACATTCCCGATAACTGCTGTAAAGGTTCTTGTCAATTGACAAAGGAGTTGAAGGAACAGGATGAGCGGGAGTCAAAAAGTTTCCCATCTGTTGTAGTCAAATCCGAAGTAATGTTTTTT
Organism: Bacteroidia bacterium; assembly: GCA_044341715.1. Classification (GTDB taxonomy): domain Bacteria; phylum Bacteroidota; class Bacteroidia; order AKYH767-A; family OLB10; genus JAJTFW01. Next base: position 3,298 of record JBIIRF010000174.1, read on the forward strand.
CTTGACATTACTTCCCTGAAATATTACTTGCCTTCAATGGTCATGTATTTTGTGGGTTTACATGAAAATATGTTGAGTGGAGTAGCGTTGAAGCTGCTACGTCCTCCCGGTTATTAATGGTTTATTTATTGGCGGGTAACCGCTATCAGGCTTTGTGTTGACGAAAAATGTCGACGCATAGTTTCTTCTTGTATATTTTATTCAAACCATAATGAACAATAAAAACAAAAAAATGAAAAAGCTTCTTACTATAATTGCCTTCCTTGGATTAACCAGTGTTGCCTTTGTATCTTGTAAAAAGGATGATGATGATAACGGATCATCTACACCAGTTGCAGGAGATGTGGTGATTGATATTACCAATATTGCAGGAACCCAGAATGTTGATGAAACCGGTGCTACTAACTATACCAATGCATTCGGTGAAACATTCAGTGTAACAAAATTGAAATATTATATTTCCAATGTGCAGTTATTGAATAACGGAAATGTTGTTTATACCATGCCGGAGAGTTACTTCCTGGTTGACGAGTCAGTTGCTGCATCCAAATTATTGACCCTTCCTGATGTTCCGGGTGGTTCTTACACAAGTGTACGTTTCATGTTAGGGGTTGATTCTACCCGCAACGTGAGCGGTTCACAAACCGGTGCATTAGATCAGGCGAACGGTATGTTCTGGAGTTGGAACAGCGGATACATTTTCCTGAAACTGGAGGGTACGGCATCTGCTGCGACTTCAGGCAATATCATGTATCACGTAGGTGGATTTAAACAGGCGCTCAATCAAAATGCTACTCGTATCATTGATATTGATTTCAATGGTGGTAGCCTGAGTGTGAATGGAGATCAGGAAGCAGAAATCCATTTGTTTGCTGATATCCTGAAACTCTTCAATGCAAATCAGAATATTCAGATTTCCAATGTGAGTGTGATTCATATGCCAGGTGCGGATGCAATGAAGTTTGCAGATAATTACGCAGACATGTTCACATTTAATCATCTTCATAATTAATAGTTAAATCTACATGGCAGAGAGGGTTTTAAATTCTCTCTGCCATTAATTCATTTGATATGAAGAAGTGGATACTGTTAGGGTTGGTGGCTGTTACCGTTTTCGCCTGTAAAAAGGACGAAGAGGATACTGCACCGACTAAAAATGAAGTGAGTTTCTATATTCCTGATGGGTTTCCTCAGCCGGTTTATACTTTTCAGGATAATCCTGTAACTCCTGCGAAATTTGAACTGGGCAGACGATTGTTTTATGATCCCTTGCTTTCCCGTGATAGTACAATTGCATGTGGTAGTTGTCACCAACAGTTTGCGGCTTTCTCGCATGATGATCATCGAGTAAGCCATGGGATAGATGGATTATTGGGTACAAGAAACGCTCCGGCTATGTTTAATCTGGCATGGGCTCCTGCGCTGATGCATGATGGCGGAATTAATCACCTGGAAGTATTACCGATGGCTCCTATCGAAAATCCGGTGGAGATGGACGAGAGCCTTTCCAATGTGATAGTTAAGTTGAAACGCAGCAGTTTTTATCCAGCACTCTTTAAGTCTGCGTTTAATGAAGATACTATTACTACGCAACTGATGATGCGGGCAATGGCGGTCTTCATGGCTACGCTTATTTCTGCGGATTCTAAATATGATCAGTATCGTACGGGTACTGCTACATTGACTACTTCAGAGACCAATGGTTTGGCATTGTTCAGAACACATTGTGAATCGTGCCATCAGGAACCTCTCCTTACAGACATGAATTTCCGGAATAATGGATTGGATTCGGTATTTAATAAAGATGCGGGCAGGGCTCGGATCACACTTGCTGCGTCTGATTCCGGTAAGTTCAAAGTGCCTTCTTTGCGCAATATTGCCTTGACAGGACCCTATATGCATGACGGACGTTTTGATCATTTAACTCAAGTGCTAAATCATTATGTTTCCGGTATCAAACAAAGTGCAACGTTGGATCCGATTCTGGCAGGTGGTAGCATTCCGTTGTCTGCCCAGGACAAAACAGATATCATCGCCTTCCTGAATACATTAACCGATTCTAAATTCATTAACGATAGCCGCTTTAGCGAGAACCCATGAGCTTACTGAAGAGTAGTTTGGTTGTAACTTTGTTGCTTATAACCACTGTGTTGAATGCATG
>JBIIRF010000176.1:0-5440 GCA_044341715.1 Bacteroidia bacterium
CTCCGGTTCGTATAAGCAGGTGCATGATGCGTTGAAGGAGATGATCCTTGCTGAATTAAATAAAAACGCTGCTCAGCCTGTCTCCTGGCAGGATATTCTGGTGGAGGATGATCCGGTGTTACCAATTCTAACGTTGCGCCTTACCGATAAAGAACTTCTTACTAAACTGGCGAACCTTTCAAACGTGCGTTATCTTGAACCGCTCGATTACTGGCCGAATGATCAGAATCGTTCTTCTTCGGGTTGTGGGGCGTCAACTACAGCTTTGAATGCTGCGGATTATACGACTATCTCTCCCGGTGCAATCCTGCCTTGGAATTTCAATAATCAGAATATTCCTGCTGCTTGGACTGTTAGTCAGGGTCAGGGTATTACCGTAGGTGTGATTGATGCAGGTTTGAGTACTTCGCAGTCGTTGCTGGGTTCGTTGTTCAATAACGGCGATTCAAATGTGGGTCGTTCGGTGAGCACGGATTATACGCTTGGTACAAGTGCGTTTAATTCCTGTACACATGGTACAAGTATGTGCGGTCAGGCGGTGGCTCCGCGAAATAGTCAGGGTGCTGCTACAGGTGTGGCGTACAAGAGTAGTTTGCATTTTATTCGTGCGGCTGATGATGTGGTGCTGGATGGCTCTGCAGAGAAAACAGCGACAAAGAATGCCTTTATTCGTATGGGCGATCGTGCTGATGTGCGGATTATCAGTCTGAGTATGGGTACTCCTTTCTCGAGTGGTGTGCTGAAGGATGGTGTGGATTATGCTTATGGGAAAGGTAAACTGATTTTTGCAGCGGCTGGTACTTCGTTCAATTGGACAAGCTGGTGGGGTGTGATTTATCCTGCTGCGTATAGCTCTTGTCTGGCCGTTACCGGTGTGAAGGAAAACGGAAACAAATGTTCTTCTTGCCATGATGGTGGTGCAGTAATGTATACCATTACAATGGAGCGTACTGCGAATAGCAATAGAAATTCATTGTCACTTCCTGCTTCAGGTGTGACCAGTACGTACATCGGTGGAAGCTCCTGCGCTACAGCTACTGCTTCCGGTATTGCGTCGCTGGTGTGGAGCGCTCGTCCGAATATGACACGTGCTCAGGTGGTGACCTGCCTGACCAATACTTCGCAGTTTTATCCTTCGAAGAACAGTACAAAGGGATATGGTAATCTCAATGCCGGTTCTGCGGTGAACTATGCAGTGGCGAATTATTAATCTTCTCTAACCTCAACACTAGAGGACTATTTTAAGTCAGATAAAAAAGCCATCGTATCCACGTTTAATCGGATACGATGGCTTTTCATTTTACGCTTCGTGTATGCTGGCTATAGTTGGTGGAGTACTTTTTTGAAAAGTGTTTCGTACTCGCCGGCAATTTTTTTCCAGTTGAACTCTGTTCTGATTTTGTTCATTTGCGTATGCACATATTCCGTTCTCTTTTCTTCGAGAGCAGGAAGATTGTTGAGCAAACCAGCAACCGCTCCTGGATTTCCATAGTAGAAAGCATGTTGTCCAAGTACATCGCGGTTGAATAAATTGTCGTGTGAAAGAATGAATGCTCCGGAGGCCATGGCTTCGAGCAGACTCGGATTTGTTCCGCCTACTGAATGTCCGTGAAAATAATATCGTCCGAACCAACGGAGATTGTTCAGATGATTGAGGTTATAGATACCACCCATGAAGCGAATGCCCGGATGATCTTTGTATTTGTTTTTCAGATATTCCCCGTATGGTGTCTGGTGTTTGCCGATAACTAAAAAAGTTTTTTTCACTCCTGAAAGTACAATGCCATCCAGTGTGGTTTCAATATTGTTTTCTTTTTCAAGCCGGGCAATCAGTAAATCATATTCTCTGGCGCGAACACCGTATGTTTCCAATACTGCTTCATCCGGCTGATTGAATATCTCTGCTCCATAGGCGATGTAGGTAGAATCAATGTTGTATTCTTTCAGTAGATAATTTCGGATTTCACCATTGTCACTCACAAGATGTCCACCATATCTTGCACCCAATGACTCAAACCATTTCGCGAGTTTCTTTACAACAGCATTCCATTTATCACGTTTCCATTCCAGGCCGTCCATGTTGGTGACGAGAATACTCTTGCCTTTACGAAGAAACGGATAGAAGATCGATGATGTAGTATAACCGAGTACGAGCAGGATATCACATTTTTCTTTCAGCGCATGTTGCATGCATTTGTAGTCGTAGATGAAATTTCCGGCTGTCCCGATTTTTTTTTCAGGGTTCCATATTTTCACAATGCGTACACCGTGATAATCATCTTTGTCATACTCGTGATAATCGGGATTGTAAACAGTAACTTCATGTCCCGATTTTGCTAATAATACTGCCAGATTTTCGGCACATTGTTCGAAGCCACCGTAGTTGTTGGGAATTCCCCGGGAGCCGGCTATAGCAATACGCATACTTGTGAATTATTAGTTGGTGTTGCCGGATCGAAAGGCATTCCACCCTTGCGCCTGAAGTTCATGTACATTTTGCTGACGATCGATAAAACGATAACCGGCTTGTGGTTCCGTCATATGACCAATGATGCTGATTTCTCCTCGATCTTTGATCTTTTCATAATCGCTTAGCGGAAGTGTAAACAGCAACTCATAGTCTTCTCCACCGTTCAATGCAGCCACAGTAGGGTCAAGTCCAAGTTCGCGTCCTAATTCAGATGTAAGATGGTCGATCGGCAATTTCTCTTCGTACAACTGACAACCGGTATTCGATTGACTGCAAAGATGCATCACCTCCGAAGCCAGACCATCAGAAATATCAATCATACTGTTCGGCTTCACATACCAGGTACTAAAGCGTTGAATAATATCTAACCGTGCTTCCGGTTTTAACTGTCGTTCGAGCAGATAATCGTAGCCTTGCAGATCAGGTTGTGCAGAAGGATTCTCGAGGAAAATTTTCTTCTCACGATTCAGGAGTTGCAGGCCCATGTAAGCAGCACCAACATCTCCTGTAACACAAATGAGGTCGTTAACTTTTGCACCATTCCGGTAAACCAGATCTTCCTCTGCAGCCTTTCCGATAGCGGTGATGCTGATGGTGAGTCCATGTGGTGATGAAGAAGTATCTCCACCAACAAGATCTACGCCGTATCGCTCACAAGCCAACAACATACCCGATAATAATTCTTCAACCGCCTCTAGCGAAAAACGGTTCGACATCGCCATCGCACAAACGATTTGTGTTGGAATCGCATTCATTGCGCAGATATCACTGATATTGACGACTACGGATTTATACCCCAGGTGTTTCAGCGGAGTAAAGGTGAGATCAAAATGTACGCCTTCTACCAGCATATCGGTGGTAATCACGGTACGGCCCGGACCATTATCAATCACCGCTGCATCGTCGCCGATTCCTTTCAACGAACCCGGCTGACGAAGTTGTACCTGCTGTTTAATCAGGTCGATTAATCCAAACTCACCCAGACTACTGAGCTCGGTTCGGTTTTGTTTATTTTCAAACATTGGGGCAAAGATACATCAAGAGGGAACATTGGAGTTTGCTTCGGAGTCGATTGACTTCACTGTCTATGTCCTCCTTCTACGGTTCTCTGCTGTTTTCTACTCTTACAAATCCGGAATTGAAGCAGGGCCTGCCAGAGCCGGCGAAACCTCAAAAATTTCAAATTCTTTATAATGTAATTAGCTCATTAACAATCAGTAGTCGCGAAATAGTGGGTGGCTTCTCTCAATGTTTAATAATTATCTAACAATTAATTTACATTCGCAGTCTCAATTAAAGGTTATGTCATCTCTAGGATTCCTCAAATACTTCGTTCCGCAAGACCGTAAATTCTTCCCGCTATTCGATAAGGCGGTAACGAACCTGCATGAATGTGGTCAGGCTATGTATCAATTGGTTACATGTATGCCGGAGGAACGTCAACGGTGGTTCAGAAAGATTGAGCAGCTGGAGCATGTCGGAGATGAAATCACTCATGAGATCTTCCTGGAGTTGGGACGTAATTTTATTACACCATTCGACAGAGAAGATATTCACCGTTTGGTGACCTCTTTCGACGATGTAGTTGATTTTATCCATGGCTCTTCCAAGCGAATGGAGTTGTATAAGATCACGCACTTCGACAATGATGTTGTGAAGCTGAGTGAGTTGATTCAGCAAAGTACACAGGAGTTAAAGTCTGCTGTTCTAGAGTTGAAAAACATGCGGAAGATGCGCGACATCACTGCATCACTTGTGCGTATCAACAGTATCGAGAACCATGCGGATGATATTTTCGATCATGCTGTGGCCGCACTCTTCGCCAATGAAAAAGACGCTGTTAAGATCATCATGCAAAAGGAAATTTTACACGGACTGGAAACAGCAACCGATAAATGCGAAGATGCAGCGAACGTGATTGAATCTATTATTATCAAGATGGCGTAGATATAATTTATGGACCAGTTTCTCCTGATTGTTGTTATTCTTGCGTTGATCTTCGATTTCATTAACGGATTTCATGATGCCGCGAACTCGATTGCAACTGTGGTATCTACGCAGGTGTTAAGTCCGCTGGCTGCTGTAGTCTGGGCAGCTATTTTTAATTTCATTGCGTACTGGATTTTCGAATTAAAGGTGGCAGATACTGTTGCGAAAACAGTGCGGCCTGAAAATATTACATTGACTGTTGTGCTTGCGGGTCTGATAGCAGCCATTATCTGGAATCTCGTGACCTGGTGGTGGGGAATTCCGTCCAGTTCTTCACATACCCTTATTGGTGGATTTGCCGGAGCCGGTATAGCGCATGCCGGTGGATTTGATGCTATCCAGTTCGATAAAGTGATGCCTACCGTTTATTTTATCGTGCTCGCTCCTATAATTGGTTTGGTGATGTCCTATATTATTTCCGTATTGACAATGCATATATGTAAACGTTCCAATCCTTCTAAAGTAGATCGCATATTCCGCAGATTGCAGCTGGTTTCTTCGGCCGCTTATTCACTCGGACACGGTGGAAATGATGCGCAAAAGGTAATGGGGATTATTGCAGCGGCAATGTTAAGTCAGGGTTATATCGGTGATATGCACGACCTGCCATCATGGGTACCTTTAGCATGTTATACTTCAATCGCCGCAGGAACGATGATTGGCGGATGGAAAATCGTAAAAACGATGGGCCAGAAAGTAACCAAGCTGACCCCGTTTGAAGGCTTCAGTGCAGAAACAGCCGGTGCACTTACACTTTTCGGAACACAGCATTTTAAAATTCCGGTAAGTACAACCCACACGATTACCGGCTCAATCATCGGCGTTGGATTAACAAAACGTATCTCGGCAGTACGCTGGGGAGTTACCCTGCAATTGGTATGGGCCTGGGTATTGACTATCCCGGTTTCAGCTGCTCTTGCCGGATTTTTCCTCTATGTGTTGGAGTCGTTTATGCAGTAGGCCACTTCAGGTCTGGTAAAT
>JBIIRF010000009.1:0-16495 GCA_044341715.1 Bacteroidia bacterium
GGATAATTTCACGGTTGAATTGCATGAATTCAGCACGGACTCCAGGGGTGATTTCTAACTGTTTTCCCAGCGCAACTTTATCACTTACAAAAGCACTGTATCCATAAACCGGACGATACTCTTCATCTGAAATTTCACCTGACAAATCACCGGCGAACACTCCGTTAACACGAACCTCATGCGCCTTCTCTGCCATGAAACGTACACCACCAAGCAACTCATTCGCAATTGAACCGATTGTAAAAGCATAACGGGTACGCACTTCCGTACCGGCCACATCAAAGGTTCTGTTTCTGTTGCCTGTACTGTTCCGCATATAAATAGCACCTCCGCTGATACTTTCATCTCCCCAGGTCACACCAGAATAATCAGCAGGTTTCGGCAATAGATTCCCTGCAGTGTCGATGGAATTATAGGCAAAATCCTGACGACACCAGTTACGCTGCGTGGTATAGGCAAAACCCAAAACTTCCAAACGGAAACGCTCTGAATAAATATAGTTATACGTGAAAGAAGCGGAATATCTGCGAATATGAAACTGATCTTCCGGTGCGAGACGCGTCACATCATTTTGCCCGGATAAATACATCGGCATCGTCATCCCGATATAATTGGCATTCGAAAATTCATCATACACACCCAATTTAAAGCCGATAACTTCTTTTGAAGAAATCATCCAGCGGAATTTTGCAGTAAGATCATTCAACCGGAGACGCAGCATGCCAAAGTCATCGGTTTGTTTACGCAGATAATTGATCTGCACACCTGTATTTCCTATGGTAGTACCATACCCGAACAAGGCTGAAAAATAGCCGTTCTCTCCACCCATTAATTGCAGCATACCTTCCGGCTTTGCAGATGGATCAGCCGTGCGATAATTTACCACACCTGCAATCGTACGCGGACCATATTGAATAGATGAACTTCCTTTTAAAATTTCTACTTGCTGCATCCGATCAATTGATGGTGAGTAATACATTTCAGGCTCACCGTAAGGACTCAATGAAACAGGAACACCATCTTCCAATACCAATACGTACCGGCTTCTATCAGGATCGAGTCCGCGAATACCAATATTGGGACGCAGACCTAGTCCTTCTTCATCAACCGCATGTACACCGGGCGCCTTACGTAAAACTTCGTTTGCACTAACCGGCTGAATTTGTTTAATCTGTAACGGTGTAATCAATGTAGCAGCACCCGGGAGATTACGCATAGCATCCGCTTTAGACCCGAAAATCTGCACCTGCGATATCTCTTTATATTCCTTATTCAGCGAAATCGTTAATTGAATTCTTACTCCCGGCTGAAGAGTTATCAATGAATCCCAATCCTGACATCCAATGCAATGAAGTTGTAAATGATACGTGCCTGTAGCCGATCCTCTCAGCGTAAACGAACCGTCCTTATCCGTAATTGTAGAAAACTCCAATCCTTTAATCTGGACAGCCACTCCCGCAGAACTTTCATTCCCAGCGAGCACTTTTCCCTCTATCACCCATTCTTTTGACGATTGGCCGCTCACACAAAACACTGACAACAAGAAACATACAACTATCGCCGGGACAATTTTTACTACATTCATAACACCGCTTCTTTATTTAGAATCATTCTAAAGAGGGTGCAAAGAAAGCAAGGACAAGCCAAATAAAAAAGCTTATTTAGAATAATTCTAAATGATATTCGTCATATGAAAATTTGTTGATAAGAGGAGCATGTATCCATCTTAAAACCAACACTATACCTTAGTTAAAAAGAGAAATATGTTTAAAAAATGGGGCAGGTCAATGAATCAAAGCCCAACATCGATGTCCAACAAGAATCTATCCAGGATATGCCACCCTCACATGATAAATACTGGTGAGCATTTTTTTGAAAATCTTCTTGATTGAACTGATCTCCCGGTAAGTAATATCGCAATTCTCGAACTGCCCGCTTTCAATCTGATGATTAATAATTTTCTCTACCAGCTGATCAATAGAGTCCTGATCATGGGTAGGTAAACTTCTTGCCGATGCTTCCACAGAATCGGCCATCATCAATACGGCAGTCTCCTTCGAGAAAGGGCGTGGTCCGGGATAACGGAAATCATCTTCGTTCGGAATCTGATCCGGAAAACTCTTCACAAAGCTGTTATAAAAATACTGCACCATCATGGTCCCGTGATGAGTGCGGATAAAATCAATGACCATATCCGGGAGTTTATGCTTCTTCGCTTTCTCTATACCCCGAATGACATGACTGATAATTATCGATGCACTTTCATCAAACGATAGTTCATCATGCGGATTCACCTGCGTACTTTGGTTTTCGATAAAGTACATCGGGATATCCATTTTTCCGATATCATGATACAATGCACCCACTCTTACCAGCAACGAGTTTCCTCCTATTTTATAAATCGCAGACTCTGCCAGATTGGCCACCTGCAGAGAATGCTGAAATGTGCCTGGTGCTTTCAATCCAAGTTCACGTAACAACTCCGAATTAAAATCAGTAAGTTCCATGAGTGTGAAATCGGATGTCACACGGAATGTTTTCTCAATAAAGAAAATCAACGGATAGCTCAGCAATGTCAGAAGGCAATTCACAATGAGCCAGATGAAGTGCATGGGATTTATTTTAGTGATATCCCCTTCATTCAACAATGAAAGTCCGACAAACGAAACGAAATAGGCAATAAAGATCAGACTAACGGCGATGAATAGCTGCGATCGCTTCCGCATATTCACGATACTGAAAATTGCCACCATACCGGCTACGACCTGCATATACACGAAATCAAATCCTCCCGGAGCCATCGTGCCAAGAATCAGCATCGATAATACATGGGTAAAGAGAGCGGTTCTGGTATCAAAGAAAGCCCTTGTCACCAACGGCAGGATACAAAGAGGCACCATGAGCATATTTACCTTATTACTCGCCAGCAATACAGTATAAAATGCACAGGTCACAACAATCATCAGGAAGAGCAGGGTGATTTTACGGCTATCCAGTAATATATCTTTCCGCAACAACCAAAGAAAAGTAAGCAATACAGAAACCGCTAACATCACCAGCAACAGGTATCCCAGGTAAATCCATGGCAAGGAAGATTCAAGTGTATCTTCTCCACGATAAGCTTTACGCAACGACTCTAACTGGTCGGCTTCCGTTTTGGAAACGATTTGTCCGCGGCGGATAATCACAGTTCCCTCTTGTACCTCACCACGCAACGGACTCTGCTGACGCATCTGCTCCTTCACATATTCCCTGCTGAGAACAGGATCAAAGAATAAGTCTGGCTGCAGACTTTCGATCAGATGATCCTCCAGTAGCTGTTTATCTTTTCCCCCTAAAACATTTAACTCACTTTGTATATATGCCGTAGCCTGCTCAGCAGAAAAATGCATGCTGCGTTCACTTCTTTTCCACTTGCCGTTATCAACCACAAACATGGATTGTCCTGACTCCGGCTCCGCACGTTTGGAACGATCTATGATACCACGTGAATAAACTTTCCTGATTAATGATTCTCCGATTGCCAAATTACGGGCATCTGCGCCTGATTTGGACTGAAAAAAACTCACTGCCTTTTCAGTCATTTCCACATCACGTCGATAAATCAGGGGTGCCTTTGCCAGAAGCTCCTTTGTTTCTTCATCAAGATCAGCGATTGATTTATACACCGGAAAATCAAAAGGAGCACGCAGATCATCATAGGACCAGGGCTGGCCCATCTGGTAATCAAACTTAAATCGTACCTGCTGCGGTAAAAAAGAAGTGATGATCAGTATCGAAATAGACACCAGCACCACACGGTAATAGAGATCGTGTTTGTTACTGATGGCAATTAAAAGTTTCCGGAGATTCATTCATGCAAATCTACTAAAAACCCAATCATCAAACTCGCCGACAAGCTGAACAATTTCCGCTGTCAACGAAACGCTTCAAAACAAAAAAAATGAAACAAACCTATAAGCCGGGTTCTGTGTTCCGTTTGCACGGACTCTTGTCATTTATCTGCGATTACGTTCACACGCAACCTGAATCAGCCTACCCATTGAGGCGCACTTCGCGAACGAAATGCAAAGACGAGCCGCCCTTGACCCCAACCTATTTGGCTTTTCAGCCCACAAGGTTTACCCGCGCGTTACATCACTGCAACGGCCGTGAGCTCTTACCTCACGTTTTCACCCTTACCACAAGTTACCCCGTGGCGGTATAGTTCTCTGCGGCACTTTCTGTATCAGCTCTGTTTCCGGAGCCGACCCTTCCCGTTAGGAAGTGTGGTGCCCTTTGCTGCCCGGACTTTCCTCCCTCCCTTTCGGAAGAGCGACAAGACAGTTTGTTTCGCTACAAAGATACGCTCTTCGGGGAAGTAATTTTCAACCAGTTTTTAAGGATTAACTTTCCTTGCGGCGTTAACACTGATTCCGGATGGAACTGCACTCCATACAATGGCCATTCTTTGTGTTTAAGTGCCTGAATACTCTCCTCTTCCCCTCGGGCAAGTACTTCAAAACAAGAAGGAAATGAGGCTTCATCCGGAACCCAGCTATGGTATCTTCCTGCCGGAAATCTATCCGGTAAACCTTGAAACAATGGATCCGTTTGAGTTATTATCACTTCCCGGGAAACGCCATGTAAGACCTGATTCAATTGCCTGAGCTGTCCGCCAAACGACATTGCCAAGGCCTGATGTCCGAGGCAAACGCCCAGCATTGGTTTCGTAGAAGCATAAGTCCTAATGAGCGGTAGTAATATTCCAGCCTCCTCCGGGAGTCCGGGTCCGGGAGAGAGCACAAAACGGTCATATACATCGGCTTCTTCCACCGTTAGCTCATCATTTCTGAATACAGCGATCTCCTCCTGCATTACTTCTTCAAGGTATTGCAGCAGATTGTAAGTAAATGAATCGTAGTTGTCGAGGAGCAGCAGCATGCGTGTCAAATTTAGCTGTTTCCTGAAGATGACCGAAGTCAATTGCGATGTTCTGATGGTTTTCAGATATTTGTTGCGAAAGAACTTATGAAACAGATCCTAGAAACTACCGCCGCTCCTTCGCCGATCGGTCCTTACTCTCAGGCCGTGAAAGCCGGAAACATGTTATTTGTATCAGGTCAGATCGCTATTCATCCGCCTACAGGTGCTCTCAAGCTGGACTCTATCGAGGAAGAGACACATCAGGTGATGACCAACATCGGTGCAATTTTAAAAGAAGCAGATGCAGATTATACCCATATAGTGAAAACAGGCATCTTTCTCCGCGATATGAATGACTTTGCGAAAGTGAATGAAATTTATGGCTCTTACTTTACCGGAGATTTCCCTGCGCGCGAAACAGTTCAGGTATCCCGTTTACCCAAGGATGTGAATGTGGAAATTTCAGTAGTCGCTTATATTCCCTGAATTACCAGGGAAGTCCTGACCATGCGGTAAACGCAACCCTTGCTGCAGGATCCGCATCCTCCATACGAAGTATACTAACGGCATCGAACCACCGCTTTTCTGACTTCTCTGCCTGAATCTCTTTCAACTTTCGCTGTGAAAAGACCGTAAAGGTTGATTTCCCGGACTCGAGTTTGATCAGATCAGAGAGATTATTTTCCACTTTCCATCCATTGCAGGCGACGATCTCATCATCTTTTGCTATTCCAGCCATTTCCGCCGGCGAACCGGGAGCCACTTGCAAGACTTTACAAACACCGGCTTCAATTATCACTTTGAAACCATAACTTGATTCATGTGCATACTTCGAAGGAGATGAAGAAATCCAACATCCAACAGACGGCAACAATTCCTGCAATATTGGTTCGTAATTTACTCTTCCGTGAATATACTCGTCAATGATCCGCGTCACTCCTTCATCCGAAAGTGAAACTGCTAACCGAAGTACGTCACCCTCCCGATATCCGGATTTTCTACCTGCAAAATCATGGTAGAGTTGTGCGAAAAGATCATCGAGTGAATGTTCATTTTTACTGGAGCGGCGGATATATAAATCCAGTGCTAATGCGATAAGACATCCTTCATCGTAAATAGAAGTCTTTCTCCATGGCACACCAGGCACATACCCATCGAGCCAGGTATCAAAACTACTCTCTGCAACAGAATTAAAATGTCGTCCGAAATTATCGAGATGGCGTTGCAACCTCTGATTCAGTTCATCAAAAAAGCCTTGCACACCAAAGAAACTACTACGGGCAAGAAATAGATCACCGTAATATGTTGTGAACCCTTCGTACACCCAACCCAGGCGGCTATAATTTTCACGGGTATAATCGTAGACCGCAAAATCCTTCGGCCGAAGTGTTTTAACATTCCATACGTGAAACAATTCATGCGACGCCACACCCAGTAAATCAGTGTACATATCCTTCTGCATCAGCTGATATCCGGGTCCAAGCGCCAGCACTGTACTGGAAGTATGCTCTACACCATGGTAGAATCGGAACGGCAACAAGAGAACGAGGAAATGAAACTCCGGCACGGGAAACGATTTCATCATCTTTAACTGCACACGTGTAAAAGCTTCGAAATCGTGAAGTATTTTCTTCCAATCCGGTTGCGCTGCACCATGAAACCAGATATGAAATAGATAATCGTCAACTGAATAAGTACGATGATGCAATGCACGCGCTGCAAAGAAGGGACTATCCAGCAATTCATGCACATCGTTAGCCTTCAGTACATGTTTTTCAGACTCCTTTAATCCACATGCTATCTGCCAGTCAGAAGGTATTACCAACTCCATTTCATGCGCATCCAACATCGCATCCGGATCATATACCAAACAATGTACAGGATTTACATACATCAGCTCGTCGTCGATCCAACAGGCACCTGCATCGGGTTGTGCAGCATAATATTCATACTGAAAACGTATGGTACCCTTCGGAGCGAGTTCAATCTTCCATTGATCCTTTGTTACTTTATGAATCGCCAATGGTTCACCGGCAGGACCATAAGCGCGCATTCCACGCAGGTTTTTTGCAAAATTTCCAAGTTCATAACGGCCGGGACGCCAGGACGACAACTGAATGGTTATTGGTCCATCTGCAGCACATTCTTTTATGGCTTCAATTTGCAAAAATCGTGTGGAAGGTTTAGGGGCACTGAGGATGTAACGCATAAGCTGAATCTGAGTTGCAAATGTAATCGGATTGAATTTAAATGGGAAGAAAAAATCTCCGGGTAACATGATTTTCTTTCTCATGAAAAATGACACCATTCATACTGGCGGAATCAGGAAGAATAGTACATTTAACACCGCTTTTAAACCACGCGCTATGAAATCATCCCTTACCACTCTCCTGTTGTTGCTTTGCAGTTGCATTACTCTAACTGCTCAGCAATTCGATTGGGTCACCAATTATGAAGTCCGTTATCAGTTTAGTCCGGGTGTCCCACGGCAGAATCTCTGCAAAGGAAACAACAGCGAAATATGGACAGCAAGAAATGATTCCATCGTTTCGGCCGGCAGTATGAAAGCATTCGGCACCCAACTCATTGAGCGACGAAGTCAGAACGGCAATGTTCTTCAAACGATTCAGCTCGGAACTGAAGCACATATCGTAGACATGATAGTTGACCCCAATGATCAGCTGTTCATCGCAGGTTATTTCATCAATGTACTGGACATCGACGGACAAGATACACTTCAGCATTCCGGTGGTGTACTGGTGGATGATCCATTCTTACTTTGCTTTGCTGCCAATGGTAATCTATTATGGAAACGCAATCTCAACGCAGGACTCACCAATGATGTATTGCTAAACCGTCTTGCACTTTCACCGAATGGATGGGTTTATTATGCACGGACAAATTTCACCGACGGATACATCTGCCGCCTGGATACAAACGGTCATGACGCAGCACAGGTTGTATTGGGAAATGTCAGAACCATTGGTGATATCGCCTTTGATCCGAATGGAAATTTATTTGTCGCAGGAGGAACCGGCAATGGTGCACCATTCACAGCCGGCGGACTATCTGTCAACGTACCGGATAGTTATATGATGTTTTTACTCCGGTTAAACAACATGGGACAAGGATCCTGGGTTCACTTAGCACATGATATTACTTTCCAGACACCACATCTCACAACAGATGCCTTCGGTCAGACACAATGGGCCAAAAATATCACCGACAGCTCCTCTTACAAACAAATGCACCAGGTAATGCATCAGGGTGGCAACTGGTACTTTAGCGCATCTCTCACACAATCTCCAAACATCACCTTCGACACCATCAACATTGCATTACCCTACTTCCAGAACGCCTTGTTTGCACGCATCAGCAACACCACAACCGGCATCGAAGAAACAACGACTGATAATTTGAGTCTGTATCCAAATCCCGGCACCGGAATTTTCCAACTACCGAATCATATCCGGCCTCAAAGCCCTATCTGCGTTTACAATACAGAAGGAAGATTGGTAAAACAGGTTCCAATCACTGAAAAACAGATCGATCTGCGCCAATTCCCCAAAGGGATGTACCTGATCAATTGTGAAGGTCTTCAGGCAAAAATCATCCTTCAATGAGTCTCGAATATCTGATTTACAACCACTTACAAACTTGGCAGTAAATCAATTAACTTCGCAGACTCAAAAACAGGATTTCTTTCCATGCAATACGATCTCATAGTGATAGGTAGCGGCCCGGGTGGTTATGTAGCTGCCATCCGCGCTTCGCAACTCGGATTAAAAACCGCAGTAGTAGAAAAAGAATCATTAGGTGGCATCTGCCTCAACTGGGGATGTATACCAACTAAAGCTTTATTGAAAAGCGCACAGGTATTTGAATACCTCAAACATGCCGGCGACTACGGTATTTCTGTAAGCGACTATTCAGCGGACTTCTCAAAAGTTATTAAACGCAGTCGTGATGTAGCCGATGGAATGAGCAAAGGCATTCAATTCCTTCTGAAGAAAAATAAGATTGATGTCATCAACGGATATGGTAAACTGAAAGCCGGTAAGAAAGTAGAGGTTACCGCGACCGACGGAACAGTAACAATATACGATGCCAACCATATCATTCTTGCAACCGGAGCACGCAGTCGTGAATTACCAGGCTTAAAGCAAGATGGAAAAAAAGTAATTGGCTACCGCGATGCAATGGTATTACCTGAGCTTCCAAAGTCAATGGTAATTGTTGGTTCCGGAGCCATCGGATGTGAGTTTGCATACTTCTACAACAGCATGGGCACCAAAGTAACCATCGTAGAATTCATGCCGAACATTGTACCTATCGAAGACGAAGATATTTCCAAGCAATTAGGACGTTCCTTTAAAAAGATTGGTATCGATATCATGACTGAAGCAACCGTTGAAAGTGTAGATACTTCCGGAAGTGGATGCCAGGTTAAAGTAAAGACCAAGAAAGGTGAAGAGATGATTGCCTGTGATGTTGTACTCTCAGCAGTAGGAATCACACCAAACATTGAAAATATCGGACTCGAAGAAACCGGAGTTATTACTGACAAAGGACGGGTACTTGTCAATGATTATTACCAAACCAATATTCCGGGAGTATATGCTATTGGCGATATCGTAAAAGGACCGGCACTTGCACACGTAGCATCAGCAGAAGGTATTTGTTGTGTAGAAAAGATTGCTGGATTACATGTTTCTCCAATTAACTATGGCAATATCCCGGGCTGCACTTATTGCTCTCCTGAAATCGCCTCTGTAGGAATGACTGAAAAAGCAGCAAAAGAAGCAGGATATGAAGTGAAAATCGGCAAATTCCCCTTCTCCGCAAGTGGAAAAGCAAAAGCTGCCGGTGCTTCAGACGGATTTGTAAAAGTTATTTTCGATGCGAAGTACGGCGAATGGCTTGGAGCCCATTTTATCGGAATGAATGTAACTGAAATGATAGCAGAAGTTGTTGTAGCCCGTAATCTTGAAACAACAGGACATGAAATCATCAAGTCGATCCATCCTCACCCTACTATGTCAGAAGCAGTGATGGAAGCAGTAGCAGATGCCTACGGCGAAGTGATTCACATGTAATAAACAGTTCATTGAAAAGATTAGCCCTGGTCATACTGATCGGGGCTTTTTTATAACGATAAGTATTCACCAGAATTTATTTTCTACTTTCGAAGAATGATTCGCTATCTGCTCTACCTTTCTATCTGCATCGTTTTTTTCGGATGCCAGAAAAACCGAGAGATCAACAGATCAATCTACCACTGGAAAACAACTTTTGATCCGTCGAACGAAGAAATTCAATTCCTGAATCAGCACCGGATCAATACACTTTACTTGCGTTTCTTCGACGTAAAAACAGAAAACGGCTCAGTTGTACCTGTGGCTAAAGTTCGCTTCTCACGACCGATACCGAAAGAAATGGCGGTGATACCGGTAGTATATATTACCAATGAATCCATCCTGCAAACACCAGAGAACGAAATTGACACTTTAGCCTATAACATCCA
Source organism: Bacteroidia bacterium (assembly GCA_044341715.1). Classification (GTDB taxonomy): domain Bacteria; phylum Bacteroidota; class Bacteroidia; order AKYH767-A; family OLB10; genus JAJTFW01. The sequence continues at coordinate 10,430 of JBIIRF010000009.1, forward strand.
CCGTTTATTGCGGGAGCTTACTTCTGGAGCTGACATCCTTTTCAGTGAATTACAAATCGACTGCGACTGGACAGATCAAAGCAAAGAAAGATACTTCCATCTGCTGAAAACACTTAAGACCATCACCCGTACTAAAATTTCAGCCACCATTCGTTTACACCAGATCAAATACCAGGATAAAACCGGAGTCCCGCCGATCAACAAAGGCATGTTGATGTTTTACAACATGGGAAATTTAAGAGACATTGAAACCAGAAATTCTATCTTTGAGTCGGCCACCGTTAAAAAATACCTGGAAAGAGGGCTCAACTATCCACTCCCACTCGATCTGGCGTTGGCATGTTTTCAGTGGGAAGTGGTATTGCGACAGGGAAAAGTAATTGCACTACTCAAAGAACCAATTTCAGCAGACCTAACACAAAAACACCTGATAAAAATAAACGAAGAACTTTCACAAGTAAGAAATAATTTTTTACATCAGGGAACATGGTTTCAAACCGGAGACATCATTCGAACTGAAAAAAGCGGATACAAAGAAATCTCAATAGCTCAGGAACTACTGAAAGACCGCTTTCAAAATACTAAATTCAATCTGGCCATTTACCATTGGCAACCCTTATTATTCCGCGAACTAACTCATGAAAAAACAGATCGCATTTATTCTGCTTTGCAGTAGTCTGCTGCTTCCCTTTTCTACTCCACTTAGTATCGGCTGCGGCGGATATGACGAACCGGATATTACTGAATCATTGCTATTTAATCCGCGGATTATTGGCCAGGAAGCACTACATCCACTTTTTATTACATACCGTGGATTATTTGATGGCGCTTATGACGAAAATGCCGAAACCAGCAACAGCCTCAATCTGAAAGAATGGGAAAAACGCTATCCGAACTTTCTCAGCACTGAAGAATTAAGCTGGTTACTATACCAGTCAACTGCGGAAGAAATTGCCGACCTACAAAAAAACAAGTATACACCATTCGGAAAAGACTCAACACTAACAGTATCCCTATCCAAAAAAATCAACAAAGCAACAACGAAGGAAAACGATCTTCAATACTTACATCTTGCCAAACAAGCCGAAAGTTTATCGGTCAATTACTATTATTATTGGGAAGAACGTGATCGCGACACTATTGCACTTAAGAACCTGATGGTCGATCTGCGCATGCAATTCATGAAATGCACCGACCCTTTTCTGAAAGGACGATATGGATTTCAGTTCCTGAAAACAGCCCATTACAGCGGCGAATATCAGACAGGCATTGATTTTTACGAATCCAATCTCCGAAATGACATCGCCTTTAGCAAAAGTATCCAATGGCGGAATAAAGGATACTATGCCGCCTGTTTATACAAAGCCAAACGATATACAGAATCAAATCTGCTTTACTGCGACATCTTTAAAAACTATGTACCACAAAAAATTGACGCCATTCTCAGCTTTCATCCACAAGAAGAAACAGACTGGAATGAAATGTTGGCAAAAGCAAATACAGAGCAACTGAAAACACTATGGCTATTCTACGGAATCTATAATGATCCAATCAAAGGAATTGAAGAGATCACCAAACTGGATCCAGTCAATACAGAAATGGAATTACTATTAATGCGGGCTGTCAATATTGCTGAATACAATATCATTTCAAACCCTGTCTATAACTGGGATGAGACGCACTATTTCGAGGAATCAGATGAATACTATAAAACCAGTACATTAAAATCCTGGAAATCGGTCAACAAAGCCAACCTCGACAGATTGATAACCACAATTAACACACGATTAAAAGCTTCTAACATCGGAACACAACCTTGGTTATCGGCAAAAGCATATTTACAATTCCTGAAAAATGATTTAAAGGGCGCTCAATCTACTCTCAATGAGTCATTGCTCAAAAGCGAATCCAATGCATTAGCACAAAAACAAAACAACATTTCAACTGCATTGATCTATGCTTCAAATATGCAGGCCGGCAATCAACAGCAGGAAGAAGCAATGGCTGATATGTTGATTCAGATCAAAAATGATGAAACACCAGTATGGGAAGCCGTGGAAAGATATATACTGCGTCAGTTGGCAAAAAAATATGAATCAAGCGGAGAAGATGCGAAAAAGATGCTTTGTTCCAGAGAAATTTACTCAGATTTCAGTTCACGAGGAAACTTAACGATCCTTCGTGATTTCATGGAGCGAAACAACCTTAACAGATTTGAACAATATCTCTGCAACAACTACCTCTTCAAACTTGCAAATATTTATGACCTGGAAGGTACTGAACTAATGTATCAATACAATTGGGAAAATGCTATAGCGGCATTTTCCCAACATCCTGATGCAGGTACATCCAGCACCTATAGCGATCCTTTCATCATTCATATCAACGATTGCCATGATTGCGACCACAGTAACCCTAACAGCATAACTTATACAAAAATAAATTTCTCAAAAAGGATGGCTGAATTATTAAAGGAGATAAACAGCGAGAAGAACAAAAACGCCAGAAGCAAATTATGTTTTGAATATGCAAACGGACTATACAACATGACCTGGTTTGGAAACGCGCGCGTACTCTCCCTTACTGATATTCATTACTCCGTTAGCTCTCCTTTTAACTCAAAGGAAGATAAGTACAAAGACCCCTATTTCGATTGCTCTGAGGCAGGAAAATGGTATGAACAGGCAAGAACACTAACGAGCGATAAAGAATTTGCAGCTAAATGCGCCTGGATGTCGGCAAAATGTGAACATGCCAACTGGTTAAACAGCATTAGTGAAGAGGAGCCAATTGATTTCGTAGCAGGAAAGTACTTTCAACTACTGAAATCAGATTATAGTCGAACAAATTACTATCAGGAAATCATTCAGGAATGTGGCTACTTCTGTACATTCAACTACGGGCCTTTAGAAAAATGTATCCGAAATAAAGAAGAATAAACCGAAAGCAATCTACCTTATTCCATTTTCATGTTTAATTATTTGTTTGCTCACCCTGCAAGCTAACATTCGTTGAAGTTTCTCTTTTCCGGGCTGATTCCATGTAATTCCCGGGAAATAATTTTCATCAACAATTTCCCGCTCACTTAAGCAAGGAAATAAACCGCTATATAAATTACTATCGAACGACCATTTCACAGGTCCCGGAGGCACTACAACCTGCGAGTCTGCACTCCAATTAAAAGACTCCATTAAATCATAATCCACCTGGTCAAATACGGGGTGCACCAGCAAATGGCGATACCACTGATGCATCGTTTGAGGAAATAATTGCCTGTTCAACCAGTTATAGGTAAACCGTTTTACTTCAACTTGCTTAAACCATCTATACCCACCACCGGTAGAAGATTCTTTGTAGCCCGAACGACCGGGTAACAGTGAAACCACAGACTCATACAATACAATCCGATAACCATCTTCCAGAAAAACAACACGTCCGTTTTCAACAAAATCCGCTATTGAATCGGCGGAAGAAAACTTTATCTCTCCATATTTACTGCTATCTCCCTCCATCCGACGGTAACTAAACACAAACTCATCGCCGGTATAAATATTAAGGATAGTCCCTTCCGGATGAAACACAGGGTTTGCGCTCAATAAATCAATCAGATGATCGCTATGCTTTTCTTTATTTTTCTCAAGGGATGGCATAGCCCTCAATCGTAAAACAGAGACCCTTTCAGCCTTTGTTTTCTGTTTTTGAAACTGCGTCTGCAATTCCGACTCCGCTAAAAACACCAGTTGATCATTTTCAACATGTGCCTGCCGGTAGAACGCAGATAAAACAATTTCAGATTGAAAACTCAGTAAGATTGCTTTTCGCACATGCAACAGAACGGACTCTGCCTTTTCATCCTTGATCCTCACCTCCGGGAAAGTGATAGTTGTACTGATCATTCCTACGGTAGCGTTATTCATCTTCAATAACGAATCCAGTTTTATTCGCTCCGTCAAATATCCCATTCTCCGCAACTGCATCCATGTGGATTTAAATTTAGAATCCTTAGATAATGTAACAACTCCGGCGGAATCGGAAAACAGTCGCATTTTATCGTCTTCCAGATACACTTCGGCATAAGCCACAGGAGCCTTTGTTGACTCATCCACAACCTTTAGTCGGAACTGCTGTGCGCATACACTTTCCGAAATCAAACATACTATTATCAAAACCCAGGTCTTCATCTCAATACTTTTTTAATTCTTCGCTTGCTGCTCCTGCATAAAATCCATCAGCGGTAATGATTTTTCTAAGCACGCCTGCTGCACGATCTTTTTCTCCGAGATAGAACAGATTTAAACCAGTGTGCCATTCTGCTTCCTCCCGAAAAACATTATACTCTTCACCCATCATTACCTCGAACAACACAAGTGCCTCCGCATACCGATTCATTCGTTCGAGGCACATAGCCATGTAAAATCGTGCATTCGGATCATCAGGATATTTTGAACGGATCACCTCCAATTGTTCCGACACCAGCTCACACTCCCCTTTATTGAATGCCTGAAGTGCAGCGCGTAATAAATTATCATAATAAATTGTATCAACATCGGAATAAAACGATTCTCCTCCTGTCTGATTTTTATTTGCGTACCGGGGATGAATACTTCGGTTCAATTCAAAAGCATAACGATTGTCATCATTCCATTCCGGGTGAGCTACTACTTTTAAATCTTCCACATAAATCACTTTGTATAAAGAAGTAGCTCGTACTCCAGGTGATCCGGCTTTTTTTATTTCGGGTTGATAGGTTCTTTTTTCAATCATAAACAATTCTTCTCCCCATTCTGATTTCCTTTCATTAGGAGTAGCAGGATGTGAATAAACCTCCTCCATCACCTGTGGAGTAATACCTACAGCAGAATCAGTCCTGACCACTGACAAAGTATCAACCACAGCCAAATCCCGGGTACTTTTCATCTCCGGTGGTAACTTTGTCTGTTGTGACGATCTGTAAATAGTCCCGGCCCACCAGATTCCGGCTAAGGTGAGAATGATTGCAGCTGTAGTAATGAATGGATGTATCGCCGCATCTTTAATCTGATGAGGGCCCGAAGACTTTATCGCATGCAAAACATCGGCATTCTGCGTGTTTTCAAAACCCTCAATTGCGCCGGCACATAGCGGGCAATCAACTGAGTGTAACTCCACCCCATGCTGCTGCTCAGGGTCTAATTGCCCTTTAGCATATTGCCATAAAATTTCTACCGAAGGACAATTACGATTTTCCATAGCCGGTAGCTTTTCGTTGTTCTTTTTCATGATTACTTCGGAAATACAATTCGAGATTTCGCTTTCCGTTCTGAATATAACTTTTCACTTTTTTAAGATCATAACCTGTCTGTTCACTGATAAGCTGATAAGACCTTTTCTCCAGATAAAACATCTGAATACATACCTTCTGTTCAGGCTTTAACTCTGCGAGTGCAGCCGCCAACTCCCCGGGAGAAATCTCTGACAAATTCACTGCACTCTCTTCCTCTTCCCAGGCCAAATGTTCTTCCCCGATCGGGATTCGTTTATTCATGACCGTTAGTTTTGTCATGCAGGCATTATAGGCTACACGGGTAATCCATGATTTAAACTGACGCACTTCGAACCTTTTGAGATCTTCAAAGAGCTTGAGGAAAATATCAGCAACAATATCCTTCGCCATTTCTTCATCACCCATATATTTCATGCAGAAGCCGAATAAATACTGCGCGTATCGGTCATATAGCAATCCGATCAACTCATTTCCGCCGATATCCCGATAGGTCGCTGCCAATGCCTCATCACTGAGATGAGCAGCTGATTTTCGTTGACGGAAAAATTTCCACATAAATGATGCTTTTTCTATTATGACAGAAAGATAAGGAATTTCCATAAAATTTTTTTTATCTGCTTTTTTATGGAAAGCAAATGGTTAGCTGTCTTCAGTAAAACAAACATTATGAAAACACTCCAAACATTGGCCATTCTGGTGCTGATCTGCATCGGAGGCCTAGCCAAAGCACAATCCGGAACCGGTGAAATCCGTGGACGACTGATCGATTCAATATCCGGTGAACCAATTCCTTTTGGTAATAT
>JBIIRF010000177.1:0-5379 GCA_044341715.1 Bacteroidia bacterium
AGGGAAGTTTCCTGAACTTTAGATGTGGGTTCTCTACGCTTCGGCAGACAGGGATTCCTGCAGAGACTATAGTAAATAAAAAAATCATCAGAATAAAAGTTCTTAAAATACTGGTCTCATAGTTCAACGGATAGAATGCCTGCCTGCCGAGAGGTAGGTCAACCTACCGGAAGGCAGGGAAGTTTCCTGAACTTTAGATGTGGGTTCTCTACGCTTCGGCAGACAGGGATTCCTGCAGAGACTATAGTAAATAAAAAAATCATCAGAATAAAAGTTCTTAAAATACTGGTCTCATAGTTCAACGGATAGAATAGAAGTTTCCTAAACTTTAGATGTGGGTTCGATTCCCGCTGAGACCACCATTAATGTGAAGTTGAAAATGAGAGCGGTGAAAGTTTATGTTCTTAGAAGCGAAATGAATGGTGATTTATATGTTGGAATCGCCTATGATGAAGAAAACAGATTAAAAGAACATAATGCAGGGAAAAGCAGATATACCAAGGGATTAAGACCATGGAAAATCATCTATGTTGAAAGTTTTCCGGATTGGAAATCAGCAAGAGATCGTGAGAAATATCTTAAATCCGGTGTTGGAAAAGAATACATAAAGAAATTGGTATTGTCTTCGATAACGATGCCAACGTTTTAAAGAGTACGAAGTCGCATATAGCATCGCACTTCCAGGGCAATTAGCTCAGCTGGTTTAGAGCACTACCTCGACAAGGTAGGGGTCACTGGTTCGAATCCAGTATTGCCCACCCGAATTTTGATACCGCAGACAACACATCTTATCCCTAAATTAAGGAGCAAGGAGTACTTTTTGGTGTAATAACGCTACGTAACTGTGATGGAAAGCATTTACTTTGTAGTGTAGATCTACTATCCATGAAAAAAATTCTTCTCTTAGCTGTATCGCTGTTCTCGTTTGCAAGCCTTTTCGGACAGGCAGGAACACTTGACACTTCTTTTGCGAATGCCGGAATAGGCACCTATGCACCGGGAACCTTGCACGATGTAGTGTATGGTATTGTGCCCTTGCCGGATAACTCGATGCTGATTGCAGGTACGGCGAAAATCAATAATATGTCCGGATCAGTGATTATGCATGTGCTGCAAGATGGTACTGTTGATACGGCTTATGGAAACAATGGTAAAGCATTGGTGCAATATGGAATGGAGTGTTATGCCTACGGAATGGATCTGCAACCGGATGGCAAGTGTGTGGTGACAGGGCTTACTTATACCTCTCTGGTGAACGGAGATATTTTTATCCTTCGCTTAAACGAGGATGGTACTCTTGATTCAACGTTCAGCGGCAATGGTTACGATATAAAAAGCTTCGGAGGTGGTGAAGATCTTGGCAAGTGCGTGTCGGTATTGAGTTCAGGGAAGATACTAGTTGGAGGACAAGGCACCTTTAGTGGTTCTACTGAGGCGTTATTCCTGATGTACAACAGTGATGGTACTGTGGATACTACATTCAATAATAATACTGGATTTCTGGCGGTCTCTGCGAGTGGAGATGTGGATCAGATAAACGGAATAGCCGAGCTTGCTGATGGTAGTATCGCCGCCGCCGGATATAACACCAACGGTACTTCTACCCGTGCAATTACAATGTCTATCTCTGCAACCGGAAATCTGATTGGTGGATTCATTTATGTTCCTACTGCTACCACTACTTCCAGAGCTTATGGAATTGTAGCCGATGGTAACAGATGGTACATGACCGGTACTTCTGATGATTTCAATGGCACTGATACCTGGATTGCGCGTTATAATGTTTCGGGTCCGGATGTGACCTTCAATGGTACAGGAATTGTAACGATCAATCCCGCAGTATTGGATGCAGGATTTGGTATTGTATTACAACCAAATGGAAAGATTCTGGTCGCAGGAACAACAGGTACCGGAATTTTCAATCGTGATTTTATGACTGTACGTTTCGATAGCACAGGAACAGTAGATAATACTTTTGGTACTAACGGTTACGCCATAACGCCATTTGGGGCCTTTGCTGATGCCAATGCTGTTTGTCTGTCTGCAAATGGGAAAGTGTTGAGCGCCGGCTTCCGGGCAGGTACAAATAACGATATGATCATTTGTCGTTACCTGAACGATATCAACAGCTCTACGGGTTTGTTGTCACCATTGACTGATGCTCTTCTCTCTGTATACCCAAATCCGGCTGGAAGTTCAGAGGAGATTCGTATCAGCGGATTGAAAGCAGGTGATTACAATTTGTCCTGTTATGATGCAAACGGAAAGGAAATATTTGCAGATAACTTTTCTGGATACGCTAACGAACATAGACTAACAACCGCCGGTTGGAATCAGGGATTGTATATACTCCGACTCGTTGACCGGAATACGTTCTCTGTACGAACTGCCCGTGTGGTGATTCAGTAACTCACTATATCTTCTGCCGGAGTAATACCCGTGCAGGGGCTGCTTCAGCGCCCGGAATCAGAATAGGTAAACAGATCATTTCGTATAGGCCTGCCGTTATAGAATAAAGCTGTAGATGCTCGGCTATAATTACTTGCTGGTTTAACAGAATTTTATGCGTTTCTTCGAGGGTATCTTCAGTGGCAATGGATAATCCATCTATACCGCAGAAACAGATTTGCTTCTCCAGTAAAAGTTTCGCTGTAGTCGGGTCGAGGGCTTTGAAATTTCCGGTCCCGGTTGGTTTTTCTCCTGTAGTTAATGTTTTGAAGAGTATACGACTGGTTGTCGGATAGATTTGCTGTTGAATCCATTCTGCAGTGATTGAATCGATTTCCGTTGCATCCAACACCTGAACATCTCCGATCATTTTATTCAGATCAAATATGGTGCTGTCGTTTCCGTCCGGAATAAAATGCAATGGTGCATCCAGATGTGTTCCGGTATGGAGTCCAGCAGAGAGCGCGGATAAGTTGCAGCCATCTCCATTGCTGAAGCGCAGTAGAGGTTTCAGTTCCGCCACCGGATCTCCCGGCCATACAGGTGTTAGAGGGGAGATCGGCGTTGTAATATCGATCCAGTTGTTTCTGCTCATTGGCGCTAAGTTCTGCAGAAAACACGAAGGCCAACATGGGAAATGGAATATTCTAACGGATTGTTGTCGGATTTTATGCTTTAACCGACGAAAAGCGGTTGATCATCTGCAAAATGTGTGCTAATTCAAAGATTAGGTTAATTTCGCGTCAAATTCCAAACAATCTATGAACTTCCAACTGAAAGGGCTGGCGTTAAGTATATCGCTGGCTGTAGCTACCATCTCCGCTTCTGCACAGGTTAATCGTTGTGCTGTACTGGAGCATGAGGCGTATCTTGAAAAGCAAAACCCAAAAAGAGCTCAACAAAGGGCTGCATTTGAAAAACGAACTGCTGACTTCACTGCGAAAATGGCAGCGAATAAAACAACCATGCCAAATGTTACCATTCCTGTAGTGGTACACGTGTTGTACAATTCGCCTACGCAAAATATTTCTGATGCCCAGGTTTTATCACAAATTGAAGTGTTGAACCAGGATTTCAATCGTTTGAATGCAGATACGGTGAATACACCGGCCGCATTCCAGTCAGTTGCTGCAAGTGCCGGTGTTACCTTTTGTCTGGCGCAGATTGATCCACTCGGAAATCCAACCAATGGTATTGAGCGTCGTTCTACTACAACAGGATCATTTAATACGAATGACAATATTAAATTCTTCTCCAGTGGCGGACTCGATGCATGGGATCCTTCTCAATATTTTAATATCTGGGTTGGACCATTGGGTGGAGGATTGCTCGGCTATGCAGAGTTCCCTACAGGTGCATTGTCGAATACCTACGGTGTAGTGATCGGATACGATTGTTTCGGAACGATTGGTACAGCAGCAGCACCATTTGATCTGGGAAGAACTGCTACACACGAAGTGGGACATTGTTTCGACCTATTCCATATCTGGGGTGATGATGGTAGCGCCTGCAGTGGAAGTGATAATGTGGCCGATACACCGAATCAGGGAGGAGAAAATTATTTCTGCCCTTCTTATCCAAATACTGATAACTGTGCAACAACTGCTCCGGGTGTTATGCACATGAACTATATGGATTATACCGATGATGCATGTATGAATATTTTCACAGCAGGTCAAGTAGCACGTATGTTGGCTGTAGTAAATTCCGCTCCTTACAATCAGCTTACTTCTTCAACAGTTTGTAATCCTCCGGTATTGGTTGCGGTAGATGCAATGCTTGCCAGTATTCAGAACCCGGATGGTAATGAGTGTAACAGCACCTTTACACCTGAAATTACGCTTAAGAACATGGGAATCGACACCTTGTTCTCGGTAGATATCAATTACTATATCGACAACAATGCAGCACAGGTTTACAGCTGGAGCGGAGTACTGCCAAGTCAGGCTTCAACCGGTATCACACTTCCGTTAATCACTACTAACGTTGGCGCACATACGTTCAGTGTATTTACTTCACAGCCTAACAGTACCGGTGATCTGAATACTTCCAATGACACCGCAGTAAGCAGCTTTACAGTTGTCAGTGCAGGTTCAGCATTACCTTATCAGGAGGGTTTCGAAGCGAGTTTCCCCCCAGCCGGAATGACATTGGTAAATCCGGATAACCTTACCACCTTCGAGCAAACAAATGCAGCAGCACATAGCGGGACGAATTCAGCTTACATCAATAACTTTGACTATGATTCCAATGGTGAAATCGACGAACTGATCCTTCCCGGTATCGATCTGAACGGAACCACTGCTCCTGAATTGAGCTTCTATCTGGCTTACAGGTTGTACACCAGTCCAACTGCCAACCCTAACTTCTCTGATACACTTGAGATTTTAATCTCTACCGATTGTGGCGATACGTACAACAGCGTGTACAAAAAGTTTAGCACTGCACTGGTAACTACAGCAGCACCGTTTTTCACTACTACTGCCTTTGTACCAACAGCAGCGCAGTGGAGAAGAGATTCGATTGATCTCAGCGCATTCACAACTTACAGCAATGTAACCATCAAGTTCCGTCATATCACCGACTATGAGAACAATCTCTTTCTGGATGATATCAATATTGATGTGCCTGCTACAACAGGGATCAATGAAGGGAATACACTTAGCGCTGTGTCATTGTTCCCGAATCCCGCAAAGGAATCCATTCGTCTGAACCTGGCCGGAGTAACGGCTACGGGTATCCGCATGCAGTTGATGGATGCTACCGGACGTTTATTGCAGACACAGGAGAACCTGAGTGGTGGAATGAACTATGATTTTGATATTGAAAATCTGGCAGCGGGAAGTTATGTGGTGATGATCATGAGTGGGGGTGATGTGAAAGCGTTACGGTTCACGAAGCAATAAGAGTTGATTTACGAATGCGAGCTCG
>JBIIRF010000178.1:0-5368 GCA_044341715.1 Bacteroidia bacterium
CACTGCTCCTCCGGTTATGGTCCATTGGTAGGTAGATCCTGAGGTATTGACTACATTGAACAATCCGGTATCACTTTCGCAGATTGCAGCATTGCCGCTTATTGCACTTGTTTGCGGTACCGGACTAATCGATACATAAATCGTGTCGGATACACCAAAACAAACAGTGTCGAGTGTAGTACTTGTCTCTTCATACCACAACGTTACGATGGCTGGCCCCGTAATATTCCAATCAACGGTAACAGTTGAAGTACCATTTCCATTTACGATAGTACCACCATTCGCAAACCAGTTATATACTGAACCGGGTGTATTGATACTTGAATACACCTGCGACTGCGCCTGATTTGCACATAAGGTAGTAGGACCCGTTGGTGCAGCCGGAGTAAGAATCACATTGATGTTTGTTGGCAATACTATAGGATCTGACTGACATCCGCGATCAGTGATTTCGATAACGGTAACATTCCCTGCTCCTGCTGTATCCCAATCGACAAAAATAGTGTCGTTGCCCTGGCCGCTGCTGATTACTCCATTTTGAACTGTCCAGGTATATGTACTTGTACTGTTCGGATTATTTACCCAATAAGGTACTCCTGTTACACCCGGACAAAGCGAAACCGTTCCTGTTATGCCTGTGATAGTAGCTGCAGGATTGACTGTAATAGTAATTGTATCAGAGTTGTTGCAAAGATTGGCATCTGTACCATTCAGGATATAGGTCGTCGTAGCAGATGGACTCACTGAAATAGAAGTCCCTGTTCCGGCGGATCCACCACCTTGAACAATCCAGGTGTATGTAGATGCACCGCCTGCATTTAATTGAATCGTATCTCCGTCACAAATGGTATCATTCACTGCAGAAATCGCAACATTCGGCAATTGATTTACAGTTATAGTAATTGTATCCGTATTGACACAGGTTGCTGAACTTGTACCTGTAACGAGATAAGAAGTAGTTACTCCCGGACTCACATTCAATGCTGCTCCTGTTCCAATACTTGTACCGGGAGAAGTTAGAAGAGCCCAGTTATATGTATTAGCCCCGGAAGCTGTCATAATTGTACTTTGCCCGAAACAAATCGGGTTTTGAGATGCTGTTGTTGTTACTACCGGTAGCGGATTGATTGTAATATTTGCACTATCACGGGAAGTACATCCATTCCAGGTTGTGGTAACTGTGTAATACTGCGACACTACTCCGGGACCCGGATTCGCAACTGTTAACAACGGACTGGAAGAAACAGTACTGCTTAATCCCGTTCCGGGAGACCATATATACGAATATCCAGATGTAGCGGCGGTTCCTAACGTTAACGTATCTCCGTCGCACAACACAGTATTGCTTCCCGCCTCAGAAACCGGAAGAGGCTTCACCACTGCTTCGATTGTATCTCTGTCAATACAGCCAAACCAGTTTACAGTCATCACATAAGTTACCGTATCAAATACCAGTGTTCCGTTCGTCAATGTAAGATTCGGTTGTGCTGAAGATGCGGAACTCAAACCCGAAGAGGGACTCCATGAATAAGCATATCCTCCAACAGCTGAGGTTCCAATCGACACTGTTTGTCCAGAGCAGAACAAGACATCATTTCCAGCTGCTGCAGTAGGGACAGGACTTAAAACAACCTGCACTGAATCAGAAGTAGTACATCCATTCAGCGTAGTCGTTACAACATAAAACAATGTATCAGGATCGGTAGCACCAGGTGCAATGTTTAACGTAAGTGTAGGATTAGAAACAACCGTGCTGCTTAATCCGCCGGCTGGTGTCCATACATACGTATAACCGGCTGTTGTACCAGTTCCCAAGTTTACTGTTGAACCGGTGCAGAGTAATTGATTTGTTCCGGCATTGGAAACAGGAAGCGGATTAATAGTAACTGCGACTGAATCTGTATCGCGGCAGCCAAACCAATTCGCTATAACTGCATAATTAATCACCAATGGAGTTGTACCTGAGTTGGTAGCACTGCTTACCGGATTTGAAATAGTACTGCTGCTTAATCCTGTAGTGGGTGTCCAGGTATAAGTGTATCCCGGAGTAGTTGGTGCACCAATACCAACACTTTGTCCTGAACATATCGTTTGATTGCTTCCTGCCACTGCTGTCGGTACCGGACTCACAATAACTCTTACTGAATCACTGGTAGTACAACCATTCAGTGTAGTAGTGACCACATAGAAATTGGTATCAGGCGTACTCGTTACATTTGATAAAATAATCTGTGGATTAGAAATTGTTGTTCCACTCAAGCCACCTGCAGGCGACCAGCTATACACATAACCAGCTGTAGATGTTGTACCCAACTGCCCTGTTAAACCGGAACATAAATTCAAGTCCGTTCCTGCATTCGATACCGGATTCGGTCGAACAACCACATTCACTGTATCGCGGTCAATACAACCGAACAAAGATGTAGTTACAATGTACGGAATGGTATCGTTGGTTGTTTGAGTTGTAGTCAATGTCACACTCGTGGAACTGGATGTTGAACTACCCAAACCGGTTGATGGACTCCAGCTATACGTATAATTTGCAGTAGCCCCGCTTCCGATATTTCCGCTTGCACCGCTGCAGAAAGTAATATCAGATCCTGCCAGCGCAGTTGGAACAGGACGAACAATTACCTGAACGGTATCTGTATCCTTACATCCAAAACTGTTTTCTACTATTAATACATACTCCAATGTATCCGGTGTGGAATTGGAAGTTGTAAGTGTCAATGATGGATTGGCAATAGTCGTGTTGTTCAAACCGGATGAAGGACTCCAGGAGTAAATAAATCCGGAAGTTGGCAGACTACCCAACGGAGCAGAGTTCCCTGAGCAAATACTGATGTTACTACCGGCATTGGCAATCGGGAAAGGATTGGCAGTAACCTCTACTGTATCGGTATTACTACATCCATTCTGGCTGGTGGTTAGTATATAAGTCGTCGATTGCGGGGTGCCACCACCGTTAGAGATCGTAACCGTAGGATTAGAAACAGTTGAACTGCTTAATCCGGTAGCCGGACTCCATGAGTAAGTTACACCGGCAGAAGAAGGTCCTCCGATGGTTAGTGAAGAACCCGAACAGAATGCAATATCACTACCTGCATTGGCTGCGGGCAGCGCTTTTATCACTACTGCTTTATTCACTGTATCTGCAGGACAACCGAATGGATTAGTAGCAATGACCGAAACAGTTGCGTTTCCTACATTGTTAAAACTGACTCCTGCTGCAGCAGTGGTACCACCACTCACTTGTGATCCATTATTCACGAGCCAGTTGTAAGTATATCCGGAAATCCCCGAAACAGAATATGGAATAGCCGTTGCTGCATTCGCACAAATAGAATCCGGGCCGTTGATCGATGAAGGCTGTTGCGCAGGTTGCACGTTGATCGTGTACACAACATTTGTTGTTTTTGCAGGACATCCATTATCAGATACGATCGCCGTAAACTGATAAGGTGTACTACGACCTTGTCCACAGGCGGTTGTCCAGCAGAACTGACTGGATATATTATTCGGTCCGGCTGCACTACTCAATGTAGCAGGTGGATTTACAATTGCTGAATTAAACACATCACCGGTAGGAGTCATAAACAAACTATCACCATTCGGATCAGTAAAGGCCACATTAAAACAAAGCGTCTGCCCTTCCTGAATTGTAAACGAAGTTGCGGTACTACCTGCAGTTAAAGTTGGAGCAGGATTCGCAGGACAATTAATTACGATCAGCTGAATATCGCGACGTGTAACACCAATCAACACACCATTTCGGTATTCAGCAATCTCTACCGCCACTACATAAAATCCCTGATTCGGCGAAACGTATGAAGCGAGGCCGCTGGTATTATCGATGGAAATAAATCCACCTGCCCCAAAAGGACTTGCCACACTGTATCCCGGAGCATACACAATATCCGGTACAGGCCAAGTGTATATATTAGGAGGTCCGGGAGCTGGATTTGCATTATCAGAAATTCCCCAATAAGGAGTAACGAAATTATATACCAATGAATCACCATTCACATCGAATGCCTGATTCAAAACACTTACTGTATCGTTCGCACAAATAAACGGAACCGGAGCAACTGCAAAAGTCGGACTATTGTTCACCACTGTTGGAGGCGGCACAGAAGCAAAGTACGCCTGACCTGTCCCGCCGGCATTGTCCACATTCGCGATATTGTTATTCCGGCAACAACGATCTGCGATAAAATAATAACCCGTTGTATTTGCAGGTACACTTATGATCGCCTGATAAACTCCTTCTTCAACACAAACAGAAGGAAGGAACGTACAGGAATCATTCGCATTCGGTGGTGTAATAAACTGCTGCGAAATCAGTGGCAAGTTCACTGTTGAAAGCAGATCCTTATTACCTCCGGGATTACCGGGATTATCCTGATAAGCACCCAGCTCCTGAAAGTTGGGCAACTGCGAACTTCCCGGATCGCAAAGTCGATAAATAGTTAATGTCACACGATAATCAAAGAGACCGGTAGATCCGTTCAATCCGAGATATTCGTATGCAAGATTTCCACCCATAAGGTGAGTGGCCTGTGCTTCTGCGCTGAGAAATAAAGCGACGAGTAACCAGGCGTAACGTTTAGCTACGCGTTTTAAGAATTCCATAAGGCAATCGTTTTGGTGTGGGCGTGGGTTGTGAAAAGAAATTGTTCATTCAAAGTAAAACAATAACCATGAAACTACAAAGTCCACGACTTGTATAAAAACCTCAATTTCTATGGTTTTAAGGAGGAGGGAAAAAGGATAAAACACTATTTTTCAGCCGTGGAATTTCATCCGATTACCATTATTGGCGCAGGTCCGGCCGGAAGTACTGCTGCATTGGCGCTTTCAAAAAGAGGTCAACAGGCGTTATTAGTCGACCAGGCAGCATTTCCGCGTGACAAGGTTTGTGGTGATGCCCTCAGCGGAAAAGTCGTCCTTACCCTTCGAAGAATTGACCCATCACTAGTAGAAGATCTTGGTTTGCAACCCTTTACCCTTGGATCACATGGAGTTATTTTCATAGCTCCCAATGGCAAAGAACTGAAAGTACCCTTTCGTCGGGAGACAGATCCAACGAATCCTCCGGGGTATATCTCCAGGAGACAGGATTTTGACAACTGGCTTTTCGCCAAAGCATCGGCAAGCACCGGCATTACCACCATCACCAATTTTCGCATCGAGAAGTTTCGGCGTGATGGTGACGAATGGATACTGAGCGACAAAGAAGAAACCAGAGTTATCCGTACCAAACTGGTGATCGCTGCAGATGGTGCGCATTCACGGTTTGCGAAGGAAGTGGGTGGCATTGCAATGGAAGATGAACATTACTGCGCCGGTTTACGTGCTTATTACAAAA
>JBIIRF010000179.1:0-5367 GCA_044341715.1 Bacteroidia bacterium
GATGAGGTGTTGTCCGGACAAGTGCAGCTGGTGTCGCGGAACCTCGATCTGAATGAATTGCTGGAGGATAAATCTGCTTCGGCGACGGATAGTTCATACCGGCTGGATTTTAATGAGCGGCTACGGGTGAGTGTGGGAGTGAATATCGGTATCCTGAGTTTCCGGAAATTTCAGGCCTGGCAGGTGAATGGTAAATTGTCTGTGCAGGAGAAGGTGTTGTCGGGGACAGATCTTCGCTTTAAGGCCTTTGATGGTCATCTCCTGCTGAATGGGCGGATGGATGCTTCGCGCGGCGATAGTGTGCTGATTGCCTGTGACGCGGATTTGAAAAATCTGGATGTGACAGAGATGTTTTCTCAGCTGGGAAATTTCGGACAGGAAGTGATGCAGGCGAAGAATGTGAAGGGGAAACTTACGGCTACTGTCCAGTTTGCATCTACCTGGAGCAAGGATCTGCATTGTAACATGAATAAGGTGTATGCGAAGAGTAAACTGCGGATCGATAAAGGTGAACTGATCGATTTTGAGCCGATGCTGGCACTCTCCCGTTACCTGAAAAGTGCTGACCTGAAGCAAATAAAATTTGAGACCCTGCAGAATGAAATTGAAATCAGTCAGCAGTCGATTTCAATTCCAACAATGGAAATAAAATCGAGTGTGATGGATCTGGTGATGTCGGGTACGCATAGTTTTGAAAATATAGTGGACTATAAAATGCAACTCTATCTATCGCAGATCCTGGGGAAGAAAGTGAAGGATCGGAATACCGAGTTCGGGACGGTGGAGGATGATGGTCTGGGACGCATGCGGATCTTCCTGACCATGAAGGGGCCGATGGCTGATCCGAAGATTGTGTACGATAGAAAGGGGATTGAGCAGAAAATTACCACCGATATCAAAAAGGAGAAACAAGACCTGAAATCCATTCTTCATCAGGAGTTTGGGTGGTTTAAAAAGGATTCTACCGTTACGAAGAAGACTGACAACCAGCCTAAAAAGCAGGAAGAACTGGAATTGGAGCTCGATCCCGAGTGATTTTGCGCTGAAATCCGCTATTTTTGAGGGTCTAAGTAAAATCAGTGAATATCTACACCCGAAAGCAGCGCTGGAAACTGGTGCTTTTATTGGTTGCCCTCTTGATTGGCATCGGCTCGTTGCTTTATACCAACCAGTTGGTGAAGAAACTTTCTGCCGAAGAAAAAAAGAAGGTGGAACTCTGGGCGGAGGCTACGCGTCAGATCAGTGATATCAATGCCGAACCGGGTGATATCAGTTTTGCTTTATCTGTGCTGACCGATAATACAACTGTTCCCGTTATTCTTACCGATGAACAACACCAGGTGATCTCTACGCGTAACCTCGATTCACTTCGACTGGAGGATACACTGTATGTGGCAGATGAACTGGCGGAGATGAAGGAGCAGCATGAACCGATCGAGATTGTGTTCGCGACTGATCAGAAAAATTTTATCTTCTACAAGGATTCGTATCTGTTGACCCAATTGCGCTATTATCCGTTTTTCCAGTTGGCGGTGATTGCGCTCTTCCTGGCTGTTTCGTATCTGGCATTTTCAACGTCACGTAAAGCAGAGCAGAATCAGGTATGGGTGGGGATGGCGAAGGAGACAGCACATCAGTTGGGAACTCCGCTGAGTTCGCTGATGGCCTGGCTGGAATACCTGAAAGCGCAGCCACATGCATTCGAGCATCTCCCGGAAATGGAGAAGGATATCATTCGATTGAATACGATTACAGAACGTTTCTCTAAAATCGGTGCTGCTCCGGCGCTGAAGAAGGAAAACCTGACTACGGTGATGGAAACAGCAATCGATTATATCCGTACCCGTACTTCCTCGAAGGTGGTTTTCAGTCTGCAGAATCAACAGAACTACGATGTGGAAGTGCCGCTGAATGTGCCGCTGTTCGAGTGGGTGCTGGAGAATCTTTTTAAAAATGCGATCGATGCGATGAGCGGTGAAGGAAGTATAACGGTGCGCATAGCCGATCAAAATCAGTTTATCTATCTGGATGTGACAGATACCGGTAAGGGCATTCCGAAGTCGAAGTATAAGACCGTTTTTAAGCCCGGTTATACAAGTAAAAACAGAGGCTGGGGTCTGGGCTTGTCACTGTCGAAGCGGATTGTGGAGCAGTATCACGGCGGACAGATTTTTGTGAAGAGTTCAGAGCCGGGAAAGGGAACCACCTTCCGGATTGTCCTGAAAAAATCAGCATAAGAAAAAATACTGGCCGGTTATACGGAGATTTTTTTCTATATTCGGGTCACACGTTAATTGACCAGAATTATGAAAAAAACAATCCTCTTGTTTGCAACGCTGCTATCCACAGTGTATGCAAACGCCCAACAGATGAATCTCTCGTGGGCCAAAGCCTTTGTTGCACCGAATTCTCTCGGATCTGCGCAAGTAAATAACAGCAACATCACAACCGTCAGCAATGGCGATGTCATCGTGACCGGCGTATTTAAAGATACCATCGATTTCGATCCGGCTGCTGGCACATCTTTTCTATTGCAGGGTGATGCAGGAAACTATAATGCTCATATTACACGGCTCAATTCTTCCGGCGATTTTATTTGGTCGAAGATGTTGAACGGTGATGATGATGTGCAAATTATAAATGTGCAGTTAGATGCAAATGGAAATCATTACCTGCTAGGTATTTTTGAAGGAACTTGTGATTTTAATCCGGATCCGCAGTTGACAAATTCGCTGACTTCTTACGGAAATAAAGATGTTTTTCTTTGCAAATTGAATAGTGCCGGTAATTTTTTATGGGCAAAACAATTTGGTAATTCCGACGATAATTCGACCAATGAATTGATCACCGACAATGCGGGTGTTTGTTATTTTGATGTAACATATCGTGATTCAATAGATGCAGATCCAGGTGTTGGCCAAAATTATTTTACAGCAAATGGATTGCAGGATGCATTGTTCCTTAAACTAAATGATGCAGGCAACTTACTCAATGCGTTTTCACTTGGTTGTGCGTATGTGGATGTGATTAGCGATATACATTTGTTGCCGGGCAATGAATTGCTGGTGACCGGTTCGATATTGGGTACGGTCGACCTGAATCCAGACGTGGGAACTTATTCCGTTTCGCTTATTCAGGGTACAGTGGCCGGATTCATTCTTAAACTGAATGCGCAGTTGGCCTTTACATGGGCAAAGGTTTTTCCCGGGCAGAACGCCGGATCATTGAGTAGAATAGAATCAATCGATCTTGATCAGGTAGGAAATATTTATGTGGGTGGGATCTTTCAGGGCGATGTTGATTTTAATCCGGATAGCAATGGTGTTGCAATTAAAAGTTCCTTTAGTGGTACCGTTGATAGTTATATGATGAAATTGAGTAGTACAGGTCAATTCAACTGGGTTCATTCTTTTGGAGCCAATTTCCCTGATTATGCTTCTTCGGTTGCTGTGTTTGATGATGGTCGCTGTTTTCTTTTTGGAGAGTATTCGGGTCAGATTGATCTAGATCCGGATACTGGAAATACCGTGTTGATTACCTCGCCAGGGTCGTTCGGAAATTATCAGAATTACATTGTGGGACTAGATGCGAATGGTGATTATAATTGGGGGCGTGGTGTGAGTGGTTATGGTGCCGGATTTATTGGTAATACTCTGATTACAGACGGAAATAACCAGTTGTATAGCTGCGGTTACTTCGGAGGTACTGCTGATTTCGATCCGAATAGTGGTGTGTTTAATTTATCTTGTCTTCCTTCTACAGGCGGATCATTTCTGATAAAACTATCGCCGGTGGTTACCGGTGTGGAAGAGTCTTTGGCAGCGGATTTTCTCTTGTATCCCAATCCCGCTTTCGGGCAGGTGCTAGTGCAATCAGCATCCGGAAGTAGAATAGAAAATGTGCAGGTGTTTGACTTGTCCGGTAAATGTGTTACTGCCGTTTCCGCAGTTCAGTCGATGGAGTTTCGTATGGATGTTTCTTCCCTTTCTGCCGGATTGTATCTCCTGCAAATCACTTCATCTGCCGGAATAACTGCTAAAAAATTACAGGTGGTGAAATAATATTCTACATCTCTGTTACTGAAGGACAATATTTCCACCGGAGATGTTGTCTTTCTTCGTTTATGGCGGTCTGCATTCAGCGTGTACAGCATTTGTTTTTTCACGTACTTTGTCGTCCATGGCCGGTATCTATCTGCATATTCCCTTCTGTAAGCAGGCGTGTCACTATTGTGATTTTCATTTCACTACTTCACAGCGGGGCAAACCGGAATTGCTGGATGCTATGTTGCGGGAGATCGATTTGCGTAAGGAGGAGATGTCGGGTCAGGTGATTGATACCATCTACTTCGGTGGTGGAACTCCTTCCTTGCTTACACATTCGGAATTGATGCGGTTTTTCGATGCGATCTATTCGCGTTTCGAGGTCAATCCTACTGCAGAAATAACTCTCGAAGCAAATCCGGACGACCTGAGTAAGACGCAACTGAAAATGTTCCGCGATACTCCGGTGAATCGTTTTAGTATCGGTATTCAATCGTTTCGGGAGCAGGACCTGAAATCGATGAATCGTGCACATACATCCGCGCAGGCTGAACGTTGTACGCTGGATGCTGCAGATGCGGGGTTCGAAAATTTATCGGTTGATCTGATCTTTGGTTTGCCCGATTTATCGATGGAGGCATGGATGGAGAATGTGAAGATGGCACTCGCATTGCCGATTACGCATGTGAGTTGCTACGGACTTACCATCGAGCCCAAAACCGCGCTGGCATGGCAGATCAATAAAGGTATGGTGAAAATTCCGGATGATGAACTGGCCGCTGAGCAGTATCAATGGTTGTTGGATATGGCGGAAGATTCCGGTTTCCCCTGGTATGAAATTTCAAATTTCGCGCAACCGGGTTTCGAGTCGAAGCATAATACTTCGTACTGGAAGGGAATTCCTTATTTCGGTATCGGCCCGAGTGCGCATTCGTTCGATGGTAAAACCCGTTCGTGGAATGTGAGCAGCAATGCTGTGTACGTGAAAGAAATGCAGGAGGGAAGAAGAGCTGCGGAGACCGAATCACTGGATGAGAGTGGTCGCTTTCATGAATTAGTGTTGACATCACTACGAGTACGGAACGGACTATCGGTGACGGATATCCGAAGTATCTATGGAAATGAAGTATATCGTTCATTGCTGGAAGCAGCGCAAGGGTATATCGAACAGGATTGGCTGATTCACCGCGACGACCGGCTGAAACTATCGCGTCAGGGATTATTGTTCGCGGATAAAATTACTTCTGATTTATTTGTGATATGAAAATACAACTGGAATACAAAGGCAAACCTTTCCAGGTGGATCTGAAATCCGGGATGGAAA
>JBIIRF010000180.1:0-5348 GCA_044341715.1 Bacteroidia bacterium
CTTGCAACGAAACCTCGAATCACTTGCCCTCAAAAGCTGGAATACCGAATTAAGTCTATTAAAGCTATTTGGTGAAGCTAAGAAGAGAATGGAGATATTTCAGGAACTTCAATACAGCAGACAGAGAAGTTACGATTATGATGAAAAGACCAGTAATATTGAACCCCGTTTAAAAGATATTGAAATGAAGGCCATTTGTCTGGTCAACAATCAAATCTGGCTACGAATCACCTATCAGTTTAAGGTTGAAGTGAGTTATAACAATACCAGCAATATCGAAATCACTCATTACTATATTGGTTCACTTACAACCGGAACGCTGGAGAGATTTACAACATCAATTGACAAATCTTCCGCATTAAAAATCGCAAAACTGCTATCACCTTACTTCACCTCGCAATATCTGTATGCCACCAATAAATTAAGCTCCGGCAATAAATCCTCAAAGCCAAACTATGATGAAGTTGATGAGGACGACAAGTCGGATTCAGAAGAAGAAGAAACAGAAGAGTACTTTGGCACCAAATCTATCAAGAGTAAAAACTGGAGAATAACATCAAACGACAGCGCAGTGATATGCCGCCAGCTTTGTGAACGGTTATACTTTGATGAAATCAATTTCTATTGGAACGGATGGACCGCAGTAGCTTGTTTCGAACCATATTCCAGCAGCAGCAGAATATATAACGGAGAGGGCTTCAGCATCCTTTTACCTGAACATGTTGTTGAATCGCTGAGTAAAATAATTCCGGAACTCCCAAATTATCACAAGAAAGATAAGATACAAACCACAATCAAAGATTTCAATTATTATAACATCATCGAACCAATCTCTGCGGTGAGTTATGCCCCTTCTCTGGAAAAACTCCTCCCACAGCAAAAAAATAAGAAGATTCACAAAATCCGAATCGAAAGTTATCAGCTCTTCAAGAATAACGAAAAGACATTCCGCGGGAATTTTTTATTAGAGTACAATGAAAAGGGCCAGTTGATACGAAAAACATTTTTTGACCCCCGCAATACGATGCAATCCGATGAATCTTATGTATATGATAGTAAAGGACGAAAGCTATTGGTGATCGGAACCGGCTATGAAAGGGATGCCATTTATAAACGCTTTAAATATAGTTCAACCGGGAACTTGCTATCAACATTGGAATCGAGAGATAATAATGTATATAACGCACACTTTTTTTACAACAATGACAATATTTATATGATCGAGCAGGATGAGAACAATTTCAGAGACGATGGAATCAAAAAACTAAGTTTTCGCAATAACGAACTTCGGTTTCTTAACACCGGCTACCAGCTGAATGAAAAGAAAGAACCAGTATTCATAACCGGAAGTAAATACCGCTACGAAGACCTGCATATTGGCCGCGACTCTCTCGGAAGAATAATTGAATCGCATAGAGAAAACGATCGATACAATCAGTACTTTACGTACGATCAGCTTTCCCGGTTTACGGTGTTTCAGTCATTCGACAGCCAGCGGCAGATAAGTAAAGTAGAATATTTTTATAAAGATTCAGACCTATTGCCTTACCAGCAGATAAAGCTGACCAATCAACACGAAACTGTCGAGTCAGAGGTGTACACCTATGAATTCTATTGAAAAGTTGGCACTAGAGTGAATATCTTTTGCCGGGACGTAGACGAATTACTCCCTTCAATTCAAGTTGCAATAAGGTAGCAGCAAGCTTCGAAAACGGCAATGCAGTGGCACTCGCAATAGCATCAATTCCACATTCACCATTCTCCCGGAGGAACTGAACAAGCTGCTCTTCCTCCGGCGATAAATCAACGAACAATTGTGTCTGCACTGCGGGTAATGGTGCATTTTTATCATCTGTCCAGCCCATCATCCACACCAGATCATTAGCCGAGGTAATTAATCCTGCTTTATTCTCACGGATATAATCATTACAACCCTTGCTATACGCATCCATTGCTCTGCCCGGCACAGCGAACACATCTCTGTTATACCCTATCGCCAGATCAGCTGTAATCAATGCCCCTCCTTTTCCGGAAGCCTCCACCACCACAATTGCATCACACATTCCCGCCACAATACGATTCCTGGTCGGAAAATTTTCCCGATCTGGATTTGTACCACTCGGATACTCTGTCAATATGCCGCCCTGCCTGATCATTTTACCCGCTGTAGTCCGATGCACCTGCGGATAAATCCGATCGAGTCCATGCGCCACCACTCCAATAGTCGGCAACTGATTTCGCAAAGCCGCCTCATGTGCAGAGATATCAATGCCGTAAGCAAGTCCGCTCACGATGGTTACATCAAAACCCTTCAATCCTTCCACCAACTGCTGCGTCATTTCCTCACCGTAAGGGGTAGCCGAACGTGTTCCAACCACACCCACAAAACGCTGCTCATTTAACGAAGATGTGCCTTTGTAATACAACAACACCGGCGCATCCGGACATTGATTTAAACGTTTAGGATAGTCCTCATCCGTGTAAAACAAGCCCATCACCTTATGCCGTTGCATAAATTTCAGTTCTGCCTCTGCCTGATCGAGGACCGGAGAGGCAAATGCTTTTCGGATCCGTTTCGCGCCCACACCGGGAATTTTAGCTAACAATTGTTTCTTCTCACGGAAGACCGCCTCCGCACTACCACAATACTGATAGAGCGCACGAGAAATGACAGGCCCCACATTGGGCAACAGACTTAAGGCAATACGATAGATTTGTTCCTGTTCCATAGTTAAAATCACCGTCGGGACTGTGTATAAAAATCACCGAATGGGATGCTGCAAATATACAACAATTCGAAATTTTTCGCATCTTTTGGCCAAAATTAAATCCTATGCGTGCGAAAAGAAATTCCCTACTCATCGCGTTCCTGCTACTTCTGCCTGTGTTCGTTTATTCCCAACAAGGAACTGTAAAAGGTTATCTATTGGAATCCGACAGTTCTCAATCATTGCCATTTGCTACCGTACAACTGAAAGGAACAACCATCGGTGTAATCACGGATATAAACGGGTTCTTTACCTTGAATGCTTCACCGGGAAAACAAACGTTAGTGTTAAGCTATGTTGGTTATCCGGTGAAGGAGGTGAATATTTTTATCAAAGCAAACGAAACACTCGAATTGCGCTTAACGATGGAAATGAACGGAGGTAGTGATGACTGGCGACCGGTCGTGATCACAGCGGGACGATTGGAACAACAAATAGAGCGAACCGTCACCTCGATGGAAATTCTTCCCGCAAGGATGGTAGAAAACAGAGTTGAAACAAATCTGGAAACAGCAGTAGAACAGGTGCCCGGCGTAACGGTCATAGACGGACAAGCAAATATTCGCGGAGGAAGTGGTTTCAGTTACGGAGCAGGTTCAAGGGTATTGGTACTGGTAGATGATTTGCCGATGATGGCAGGAGATGCGAATGATGTAAAATGGAATTTCATCCCGCTCGAGCAAATGGAACAAGTGGAAGTGCTGAAAGGAGCCTCCTCGGCGCTGTTTGGTTCATCGGCCTTGAATGGTGTTATCAATATGCGCACCACGATGCCCGGAGTAAAGCCTGTTACACAAGTCACCACTTTCGCAGGAATGTATGACACACCAAAAAATGAGTATATGCGGTGGTGGGGAGAAGAACGATTTATTTCCGGAGTCAACTTCTCGCATCGTCGGAGGATTGGAAATTTATCGCTGGTTGCCGGTGGACATTACTACAACGACGAAGGATACCGCAAAGGAGAAACCGAACAACGTTACAGAGGGAATGTCCATCTCCGGTATGCATCGAAAAAAATTCAAGGACTAACGACCGGCCTATCCGCAAATGCACAACAAACAAAAGGCGGCAACTTTCTGATATGGGAAGATGATTCGCTCGGAGCACTCATACCACAGGGAGCAAGCAGCGGTCTTGGAGGCAACACACTCAGCAAATACACCAGTGTACGAATAACCATTGATCCGTATGTGATTTATAGTCCGGGCAAATGGATACACAAACTCCGCACCCGCTACTTCTATGCCGACAACACCAATGATACCGAGCAAGGCTCAACCTCACATTTATACTATGCAGATTACCTGGCACAACGCAAAGTAGGTGCATTCAACATTTCCATAGGATCCACCGGAACATTGACAAGTGCCACCGGAGATTTATACGACAGTCGCAAAGGAAGCAGCTTAGGATTTTACACACAAGCCGATGGAGATTTCGGACGACTCAACACCAGCATTGGAATACGACTTGAGTCTGCCACCACTGAAGAATTGCCAAAGAACAATGACAAATCCACCACAGGCACTGTTCATTTTGCACTCTCCAACTTCCAGCCACAACCATTGCTACGACTCGGCGCCAACTATGCGATATTTAAGTACACCAATCTGCGTGCCTCCATCGGACAAGGATTTCGTTTCCCTTCCATAGCTGAACGATTCATTCGCACCCGAGTGGGAGATATTGTCATTTATCCGAACAACAATCTCCAATCTGAATCAGGATGGTCGGCAGAGGTAGGAATCAAACAAGGACTGAAAATTAAATCATGGAAAGGATTTATCGACGCCTGTTATTTCTGGACCGAGTATCAGGACATGATGGAATTCACCTTCGGCACCTGGGGAAATCCACAAACTGATCCATTGTTCGGACTTGGATTTAAATCGGTCAACATCGGAAACGCAAGAATCAGCGGATACGAATTCAGCATAGCCGGAGAAGGTGCCATCGGAAAAGTAAAACAAAGCATCCTCGCAGGATACACCTATATCAATCCCATCCAAACCGACTTCGACGCAAAACGCGATACATTACTGAACACAAGCAAGGAAAATATTTTAAAATACCGATTCAAACATCTATTCAAATTCGACACAGAAACCACCTATAAAAAATTCTTCATCGGAATAAGCGGAAGGTATTATAGCCGTATTGAAAACATCGACAAAGCCTTTGAGTTTGCCATCAACGGAGTCATGAACTATCGCGCCACACAACCAAAAGGCACATGGCTCTTCGACCTTCGCGCCGGAGCAGATATAACAAAAACCATACGTGCCTCTTTTATCATCCGCAATCTGTTCAACGAAGAATTCATGACACGACCCGCAGATTTGCAAGCACCACGCACGTTTAATTTATCTGTCAGATTCAAAGTATAAAGCACCGGTCATCATTTAATACATCAAACGGCTAATACTCGAAAATTTAGTCTCCGATTAATTACCCGAAAATAAATTCTCAACAGAACAACAAAAGCGATCCTTACAAAACCGAAAAACCAGATGCGCGGAATTATTTTAATGACCCGATTTTTACCGTATGCTGGAATGAGCTTGTTTCCTTTTATTC
>JBIIRF010000181.1:0-5320 GCA_044341715.1 Bacteroidia bacterium
CTGGAACTCCGGCCGGCAATTGGCGGAAGAAAGAAATTCCTGTATAGATATATTTCCCTTTTCCGTAGTTGCAATAAATCAAAGCTCCTTCCTGAGGCTGTTCTCCTTTGTCGTTCATGAGAAGCAGGTTTGTATAGTTGCTGTCCGCTTTGGTAGCGAAATACAATCCTCGTTCCTGGATCCATCCTTCAAAATCCTGTTCTGTGATTTTGTTGGGATAGTTGAATACAGGATGCTCCGGCTGGGTGAAAGTAACAGTGGCTTGTTCTTCGGTGACCCTGTTTCTGCTGATCTGGTAAGGGAATGGGGCCATGAATTTTACCGGATGAAGATTGGAGTTGGTATTGTACTGTACAATGAAACTTCCTCCTTGCTGAATGTAATCCATTATCTTACTGAAGACAGATGGTAAACCCTGATCAGTATTGTAAGCTCTTATACCTGTTACTATTGCATCGTAGGTATCAAGATTTATATTTTCGATCTCTGCTGCAGTTACTTCCTTTACTTCGATATTCAACTGACGGATCATATCTGCAACGTCATCGCCGGCACCTTTGATGTATAGTACTTTTTTATTTACAGTTTTTACTGGTGAGGATATTAACCTTGAATGGAGTGGGGGAAACCAGGTGATTTTAGGTATGTGGTCATAGCTGATTTCTTTTAGTCCGGTCAATTCGACTTTAGAAGATGATTGATAGGGCTTGTAGTGAAAGATCAGTGTGTCTTGATAATTGCCGTTGCCGTTTACCGAGACTTTGTATTGAATTGTTTTTTCCTCCCTGCCATTGAAGACAAGCAGCGTATCTCTGAAGTTTATTTTCCAGTGTTGCGACGATGGAACAGATGCTGAAATCAGGAAGCTGTCAGTGTCGGAGCTGTTGTGTTGTACTTTGAGTTTGTAATTGCGGTCTTTTCCGGAAGGGAATAATGATGTTTGTTCGTTGAGATGTCCGGTGAGAACAGGTTTAATCACCAACGGTCGGAATATTTCTCCACGAACAGGGTCCGTTAATTTGAATGTGACCGGCACCTTCGATTCAATGACTGTTCCATTCACTGAAACTTTGTAGTAAATATATGCTGCGGGAGCCGACCATGGTAAAGTGTTTTGTGTTTTATCCTTTACGTCGAATAAATTATTCTTTATGGATGATTCCAGCCAATAGGGTTGTGTGGTTGCCGGGATGGAATTGAGGACGAGTTTGCGATTAAAGTTCTTTTGAATTTCCAGTTGTGTTAGCGTATCGCCGGTTAGTAATCCATTGTTCGATACTTCTATCTGTACACCGGTATAATTTCTGCATATTGCCTGAAAGTTTACGTGTAAAGTGTCGCCGGTAGCATAACCTTCCTGAAAGGAATATGCTGCCACCCAGATACCCAGACATTGCAAAATGATTTTATCTAACTCCTGCACTTTTCGGAAGGAAGGACTGTAGCCGGGAAGTTTAGTGAACATTTTCTTTAACTGCAGAAGTGCGGGCACTGAGCCGGATGGATTACTGAAGTCAAAGTGTTGAAGTATTGAGTCGATTTTAAGCTCAGTTTCATGACCATAATTAGAAGAAGTAATTAAATAGTTACTCATGTTCGCAAAGAGATCTTTCACTAACGTATCTCCATCTATTGGGAGAAAATATTCTATTTGTGTACCTCTTTGGGATGGAACTCCAAATCCCTGGCTCTTATGCTGAGAACGGCTTTCGGCAGATAGTTCTCCATAGCTTTTCCCAAGAATAGGATTAAAGGCGCCAACGTCGAATTTTAATTGTTGTTCAGATGTTGTGTTGTTATTGCCGAAATTGAATGTGTTCCAGTAAATCCTTTTAGCACTCCAGGTAATCGGATTAGTGGGGTCTGTTTGAAACCGTTTATTGTCTGCGGCGGCTTTGAATGCTTCTGCAGCAAGAATTGCAGAGGAGGAATGATGTCCGTGTCCGGCTCGGGAATCAGGCGGGAAACGACAGATAATGACGTCAGGTTGTATGTTTCGGATAACCGTGACGATGTCTTCCAACACTTTTTCCCGTTCCCATAGGGTCAATGTTTCATCCGGTGTTTTCGAAAAGCCAAAGTCATAGGCTCTGGTGAAAAATTGTTCTCCTCCATCAATGGCCCGAGCTGCCATCAATTCACGGGTGCGTATCAGGCCCAGGTCAATTCCTAACTCAGAGCCGATCAAATTTTGACCACCGTCTCCGCGGGTCAATGATAAATATGCCGTTCTGAATTTTTTTTCCTTGGACAGCCAGGTAATTAATCGGGTATTTTCATCATCCGGATGTGCTGCAATGTATAAGATAGTTGCACTTGTTTTGAGTTTCTCGATTTGCTCGTAGATTTCGCCGGATGATTGGCTGCGGGCCGGAACTGTTATTGCCAGAAAGATAGCAATAAACAAGATTATACTTGATGCTTTTTTCATAAGTGTTGCGCCAAAGATACCAAGAGCAAAGGATATCTGACAAATAAAGCCCGGAAGATTTCTTCCGGGCTTTTTTACTTAAGTTAGCTGATTGCTTATTTCTGGAGCAACAATGATTTTGTATCAACCAGGTTGCCATTTACATGAAGTGAGTACATGTATGAACCTGCACTTAACTCTTCTGCTTGAAGCAATAATTGTCCTTTGCCTTTTCCATTCAGATTAACTGTACGTATAACCTGACCGTTAATTCCAGTGATGGTTATTGTTGCATTAGTCGTATTTTCAGGAAGCGTGTAATTGATAGTAGTAACACCGTTGAATGGGTTCGGAGTGTTTTGCTCCAAACGTGCATCAGATAAATTGATAGTGGTTTTCTCGGTGTTTGAATTGCCTTCGATACGGTTCAGACGTGATTCAAGTGCAGCCATTTGCTTTTGAAGAGCTTCGATCATCTGATCTTTTGCTTCAATTTGTACTTGTTGCTCTTGAATAGCTTTAGTTAATACCGGAATCATCGCATTGTAGTTTACTACTTTCGCTTCTGCTGATTCAGTAATCACTTCTCCTGTTACTGGGTTCACCTTTTTAGGTAAAATGGTGTTGGCTACTGCCATAGGGAATTGTGATTCCAGATTTTCTGCAAGGTATCCCATTTGAGCTCCGGCAGGTAAATGTAATGTAGGGAACTTTGAACGATCGTAAGTATAGGTCGCAGTTTTAACCTGCATTAATTTTGGTAATACAGCGTTCATTGGTTCAATATTTTTTTTGAATCGCTCATCTGATAATTGGAAGTAGCGTGCACCAAATACGTTTCCGTTGAAATAACCTGCATAATCGCGGATACCACCAACTGTTACTGTATCATCAGCATCTCCCCAGATTGATAAATTCTGTGTTCCACCTGTTGCGTATCCGTAAACTCCGTTGCTGGTTTGTCCGCCTGAGGCTTGACCCCAAACTCCTGTCGGAAAGCCTGTGGTTCCGCTAAGTGCAGAAATACCATATACTCCTATAAATCCATCTCCAATTACACCATAGCCATTTCCATAGCCATAAACGCCACCAAGGTTTCCATTTCCTTCAACTCCAAATCCGGTAGAATCTGTTACTGTAGATACTCCTTTTACTCCGGTTACATTGATAGATCCTGTGTATTTGACAGTTCCTAATATCACGGCGTTTGTATCTGTTCCTCCTCCGAATACATCGAGGCGTGATTTCGGAGCCTGGTTTGCAATACCCACCTTGCCTGCACTGGTGATCGTCATCCGAACAGAGTTGTTGGTTTTAATTTTTAATGCTTTCGCATCAGTTGTTCCAAGGAAATTAGTGGAAGATGTTCCTGCATTTCCATTCAGTAGCCAGTTTTGTGCCTGAACATTAGTATTCAGGATTAAAAAACCGCATACGGCAGCAATCGATAATTTTCTTTTCATTTTTTTGGTTTTGTGTTAGGATTTTGTTTTTTATAAATATAAGGCTGAGGATAATATCTTCCAAGAAATATTAATTAACATTATATAGCATATTTATTTTTATTATTAAACGGTCGTTTTCGATTCTTAGAGTAGAATTGGCACTTGTTTTAATTCTTGCTTCGCTATCTTGTATTTTTTGATGATTGTTAATTGTAAGTGTTTTTATTTCACTGTGTTATATGGGGTTTTTGTAGGACTTTTTAAGGATTGTTCTGTTGGATTGTTTTTGCTATATTTGAAAAAAAAAACAATCTATATAGCTTAATCCATGAAGAAAATTTACAGCTTATTATTTGCTGTCCTGTGTACCCTGCAGGTGGCAAATGCACAGTATTATTATTTGCCGTTTGTAAATGAAGGCTCCAATCCTGGAGGTTTAAATACAGATCCTGAGTATCCTGTAGGCGGTGGTTTGCCTACAAACTGGACAACGGTTTTAACTAGCCCGGCAACTACACCGATTTGGTCTCCGGTACAAACTATAGGTTTCCCGTTTTCATTTAACGGTGTCGCAGTTACTCAGTTTAAAGTGTCGAATTCAGCTGTGGTTACTTTTGATGTAACAACGGCTGTTGCTGCGCCAACATATACGCGTGCAGCATTGCCAAGTGCATTGATTCCGGATAAATCGGTTTGTATCTGGGGTTTATCTGCGTTGGGGTCAAATGATAATGTCGTTAGAAAGACTTTTGGTACTGCTCCAAACCGTCAATTGTGGATTCAATTCGGATCGTATGGTTATGGTACTGTAGCTTCAACCGGAAGTGCTTTCACTTATTGGAGTATTGTATTGGAAGAGACTACCAATAATATTTATGTGGTAGATCAACGTACCGGTGGATATGCTTCTACAAAGCAAGTTTCAATTGGTGTACAGATTGATGCTGCTACGGCTACATCTGTTGCTGGTTCTCCGAATTTATTATCACAGGCAGGAACAAATGCCTTGCCTGATGACAATACATATTATAAATTCGTTTATGGTACACAGTCTGCTGTTGATGCAGAGATGAAGTCTCTTAATTATAACCAGTTTGTTATTGTTCCTGGTACCTCTACAATCGCAGGAAGCGTTCGGAATTTTGGTTCTACGGCTATCACTTCAATGGATGTGAAGTATGAAGTAAACGGAACTACCTATACTTCTAGCTTGACCGGCTTAAATATTGCTCCCGGAGCTTCTTATAATTTCACACATAGTACACCTGTAAGTGTTAATTCTCCTACTTCTTACAGTCTGAAAGTTTGGGCTGAAGTAGTAGGTGATGGAAACAATTTGAATGATACGCTGGATGCAACAGTTACCGGATTGGCCTTCCAAACTACTAAGCGCGTTCTGATTGAAGAAGCTACCGGAACCTGGTGCGGATGGTGCCCTCGTGGTGCTGTTTATACAGAGCAGATC
>JBIIRF010000182.1:0-5305 GCA_044341715.1 Bacteroidia bacterium
AGTCCGCAAACAATTTATTTCGGCAGCGGAGAAGGATATTTCAATGCAGATGCAATTACCGGAGATGGTATCTGGAAAAGTATTGATGGTGGAGCAACATTCACACAACTGG
The DNA here is from genome assembly GCA_044341715.1 of Bacteroidia bacterium. Classification (GTDB taxonomy): domain Bacteria; phylum Bacteroidota; class Bacteroidia; order AKYH767-A; family OLB10; genus JAJTFW01. The sequence continues at coordinate 113 of JBIIRF010000182.1, forward strand.
CATCCACAAACAACAACGCAAATTTCTACTTCGTAAACCGAATGGTAGTACATCCTGTGAATGGTGATGTATATGCCGCTACTTCTACCGGACTCTGGCGTTCGCAAAACGGAGGTACTACCTGGACAGAAGTACTCGGCGCAGGCAATGGTAGTACAGTGGATTTTATGTCAGATGTAGATATTGCTGCTGACAACGCCATTGTAGTCTCCACCGGACGATTCAGTACTGGCGCAGATGGAGTTTACCGATCAACCACCGGCAATGCAGCTTCCTTCACAAAATTAAACACCGGTGCCAACGGATTTCCAACAACCGGATTTGATCGCGTAGAGATCGCCACTGCTCCATCGAACGCAGCAGTGATTTATGCATTGACACAAAACGCAGCCGGAGCCATTGGAGGAATCTATAGAACCACCAACACCGGAACATCCTGGACCACCTGTGCATTACCTGCTGATGCAGATCCAGGCGTAGGAGCAGACTTCACCCGCGGACAAGCATGGTATGATTTAATTGTAGCTGTTGATCCGAACAATGCCAACACTGCGATGGTTGGAGGAATAGATCTTTTCCGCACCACCAACGGAGGAACAAGCTGGACACAGGTCTCCCATTGGTACGGTGGCTTCGGATATCAGGAAGTACATGCCGATCAGCACTCCATCGTATATGCGCCCGGATCATCCACAGCTGTATATTTCGGCAATGATGGTGGTGTTTACAGCTCAGCAGATGGAGGAACAGTTATCTCCTTCAAATCGACCAACTACAACGTCACACAATATTATGCCTGCGCTATCAATCCAACATTAGGGTCCAATCAATTTATGGCCGGTGCACAGGATAACGGAACACAACAATACAGCACACCCGGCATCAATGCCACAGTAGAAGTAACCGGAGGAGATGGTGCATTCTGTCATATTGATCAGAGTGATCCCAACTATCAATTCTCGTCCTACGTTTACAATAATATTTACCGAAGCAATGATGGAGGTAACACCTTTACTTCAATTCGCGCCTCTAACATAGGATCGTTTATCAACCCCAGCGATTTCGACGATGCAGGCAATAATTTCTATGCCTCTTACTCGGCAGGTATGTACACACGTTTATTGAATGCACATACCGGTACAGCATGGAACAATATTACCATCGCCGCATTCAACGCCGGACGAGTAACTGCAGTGCGTGATGCACCGGTAACAGCCAATCGTGTTTATTTTGGTTTGAATAACGGAAGAGTTGTAAGAGTTGACAATGCCAACGCAGCAACACCCACAGGCACTCATATCAACAACGGAGCGGGAATGCCGACCTCTGCAACAGTGTCTTGTATAGAAGTAGAAAACGATGACGAAAACCATCTTCTCGTTACATATAGCAACTATGGTGTGACCAGTGTTTGGGAAACCAGAAACGGCGGAACCACCTGGACAAACGTAGAAGGAAATCTTCCTGATATGCCGGTGAGAGGGGCTTTGTTTAATCCAACCGACAGCTCCGAAGCATTGATCGCAACAGAAGTAGGTGTATGGAGTACCGATGAACTCAATGGCGCTTCTACTGTTTGGGGACCATCCAACACCGGACTCGCAAACGTGCGCACTGATATGTTACAGATCAGAAGTTCTGATTACATGGTCATTGCTGCCACGCATGGTCGAGGATTATTTTCTACAGATGTATTCTCACCTGCCCGCGCAGATTTTGTTGCTGACAACACGATCGTTTACACAGGTAAACCGGTAAATTTCACCGATGCCTCAGTAAAATCTACAAGCTGGGCATGGAACTTCGGTGATGGATTTACCTCCTCTGTAAAAAATCCATCTCATACTTACAATACGCCCGGCGTTTATACCGTCATCCTCAGCATCAATGGTGGAGGGGGAACATTAACTGCCACAAAAACGTCCTATATAACGGTACTGCCTAACCGCGGAACTCCATATAACATTGCTGCAGGGGGAAACTTCGAAACCAACTTCAATGATTTTGCCTCCACACAAAACAACGCCACCAAATGGCAACGCGGAAACAGTGCTGTCGCCGGTAAAAACGGTGTACGAAGTGGAAGTGCTGCATGGGTCACCTTGCTTACCGGTAACTACACAGACAATGGCAACTGTATGTTATATACTCCGAACTACAATTTATCAGCAGCGGGTACGTATACTTTACAATTCTACCGGAAAAATCTTTTCGAGATCGGCTACGATGGTTTCAGAGTAGAATACTCGCTTAACAAGGGAGACAGTTGGTTTATCCTCGGCACAACCGGTCTTAACTGGTATGATTTCGCAAATGGAGCAGGAGGAACAGCATTCCCTGCAGGAGAGCCATTCTTCAATGCTACACAAAGCGCCTATACACTGGCTTCACGAGATATCAGTTTCCTCGCCGGAAATCCAAACGTGGCCTTCCGTTTTGTATTCAAAGCAGACTTTACAGTCAACGCAGCCGGAGTTGCTATTGACGATTTTGAAATATTTGGTCCTTCCAATGTACCATTACCTGTAACCATGAGTTCATTCAAGGGAAAAGCCATTGACCACTACAATCTGGTAGAATGGACCACCCTCTCTGAGCTTGCTAATGATGGTTTTTATGTTCAGCGATCGCCCGATGCAAAAGAATTTGAAGAGTTAGGTTTTGTAAAAGGGAAAGGCAACAGTACCGTTTACAATGCCTATCAGTTCATCGACCGGGATCCGCTGCAACAACTTCTTAGCTATTATCGTCTGCGCCAGGTAGATTTCAATGGCACCGAAACGCTCACAAAAACTATCGCCATTAAACGCGGAGAAACCAATTCCCCGACCTTGTCTGTATTCCCAACGCCTGTCCGCGACCAGCTGCATTTACTCTTTGATCAAGCCGGAAACCACCGGTTCGAATTAAAGATCTACAATCTGAAAGGAAAACTGATCTACAGTCAACAGGCTATCAGCGATGGTGTCGTATATACATTACCGTTAGCAGGACCATCATTCGCTTCCGGTGTATATCTGCTCCAGGTGATAGAAGACGGAGAAGCATACAGCACCAAGATTATCAAGGAGTAGTATCAACGGCGCTTCTTTTTTCCTCCTCCGGATTGTTTACGAGTATGTTTACCACCATTCTTCGACTTGCCCGACTTTGATCCGAAGCCGGAAGAAGGAGATGGACGGGAAAATTCTTTTCTGCCAAACGACTTTCCAAAATCTTCCGCCAGAATAAAATCGATCTGCTTCTTTATCAGATCTGCTGATTTTAATCGCACTTGAAGAGTATCGCCCAGGCTATACATTTTCTTAGTACGATGTCCTACCAGGCAATAGAGTTCCTCGTTCAACTCATAAAAATCATCACTCAGATCGCGGATACGAATCAGTCCTTCGCATTTACTCTCTGCAATTTCCACATAGATTCCCCACTCCGTCACTCCTGAAATCATACCGGTAAATGTTTCATCTTTCCGGTCGAGCATATATTGCACCTGTTTAAACTTCACCGAAGCACGTTCCGCCTCAGAAGCTTTAATCTCCATATCCGTGCTATGCTTACAGGCATCCTCTACTTCCTCTGCATCCACCGGTTTACCACCCTTCAGGTAATGATCGAGCAAACGATGAACGATCACATCCGGATAACGACGAATCGGCGAAGTGAAATGTGTATAGTAATCGAAAGCCAATCCATAGTGACCAATATTCTCAGTGGTATAAATCGCCTTCGACATCGTACGAATCGCCAATTGCTCCAATACATTTTCCTCGCGTTTACCTTTGATATCCTTCATCAGTTTATTCAGCGAATGGGCAATGTCCTTTTCAGAACGCGTATTCATTTTATAGCCGAACCGTGCAGCAAACAACGCAAAGTTTTCCAGTTTATCCGTCACTGGTGTATCGTGGATACGGTAAACAAACGGAAATTCTTTTCCCTCCTTCTCTGCCATCTTCTTACCAACAAATTCTGCCACGCGACGATTTGCCAGCAACATAAATTCCTCAATAAGTTTATTACTATCCTTATTTTCTTTCAGGTAAACATCCACCGGATGAGCGGCCTCGTCCAAACGGAACTTCACCTCCACACGATCAAAAGTTATAGCACCGTTCGCAAATCGTTTACTGCGCAGTTTCAAGGCCAGCTGATGCATCGGAAGAATCAACTCCTTCATATCTCCTTCTCCCGTTTCAATCACTGCCTGCGCTTCCTCGTAGGTAAACCGGCGTTTAGAATGGATGATTGTCCGGCCAAACCATTCACTCAGTACATTCGCCTCCGCATCAATTTCAAAAACGGCTGAATAACATAATTTATCTTCTCCCGGACGCAACGAGCAAACCAGATTACTCAGTTTCTCCGGCAACATCGGAATCACCCGATCTACCAGATACACTGAGGTAGCGCGATCAAATGCTTCATCCTCCAATGCTGTACCAGGCGTCACATAAAAAGAAACATCTGCAATATGAATACCTATTTCCAGATTACCTGAAGGAAGTGTTTGCACACTCAGCGCGTCATCAAAATCTTTCGCATCCACCGGGTCGATGGTAAACGTAGGAATCTCCCGGAAATCGCGACGCTTCGCAATTTCTTTACGCGGGATACGGTAAGGAATCTCTTCCGCCTCTTTCTCCACTTCCGGCGGAAACTCCAGCGGAAAACCGTACTCTACCAGAATCGCATCCATCTCCGCATTATTCTCCCCCGGGCGACCCAATACACGAACGATTTCACCCTGCGGATTTTTTGCATCCGGTAACCACTCGGTAATTTTAGCCACCGCTTTATCGCCATTATTCGCTCCGTTCAGCGCAGAAAGCGGAATAAAAATATCTACCCCGTTCCGAACATTATCAGCCGCCAGGAAAGCAAACTTTCCACTCACCTGCACCGTACCTGCGAATTCATGACGCGAGCGCTCCAGCACCTCCACCACTTCACCTTCCTGACGCTTACCCGGACGACGTGCAAAAAGATTGACCTTCACCAGATCGCCATTTAACGCATTCAGGGTATTACTGCGATCAATTAAAATATCATCTTCAAACTCTTCATTCATCACATAGGCGTTACCGTTAGATGTAACATCAATGCGACCCTCAATAAAATGCGACTCAGGCCATAGACGGTATTTTCCACGGTCAACCTCTTCAAGTGCTTCAGCAATCGACAGACTTTCTATAG
>JBIIRF010000183.1:0-5293 GCA_044341715.1 Bacteroidia bacterium
CGTTTGCATTGTCATTATCGAAAGAGAATACAGATGATTTTCCTGTATTGCTCACCTTTGTTTCTGCACTGGATCCGTTCCAGCTTTCTGTTTGAGTTTCGCCTTGTCCTGTAGAGATTAATGAAGGCCCCCATCCAAATTCAGCGCTCATCGACATTTTAGCAGCAAAGAAATACTCCACGCCCACAAATCCACGCAACTGAAAACCGAAGGAATTGCCCGGCTTCTCAGATTTAGTACGGGTAGCCTGATTTTCGCTGCTCAGCGCGTTTCCGTAGGAATAGGTTGTTTTTTCAGTCTGAATATTGAACAATAATTCACCACCATAAAAACCTTTTACACGTGATTTGCCTCTCCATTTCTGGATACCACCACCAATGGTGATATTGCTCGAAGAAGTCTTCGTTTCATTGGCAACGGTTTCATTCGGATTGGTACTTCCCACACGGGCAACAAGGGTATCTTCTTTAACAACACCAACACCCAGACGAACTTTAGCCCTGTAAGCAAAATTTTCCTTCTTCACATAAAGACCGGAGAAAGTAAGCGGATTACCGGCACCGAATTCAGCCGAAGGAGAATCATTGGAATCGTTGAACAGACTTCCACCGTATTTAAGGAATGGAACTGCATCAATTCCGATAGCAAATTCGCCCGGTTCAGGTGTAATGATAACGCCGTTTTTGTTTTTCAGCGGTTCCTGCGCAAATGCCATTGAACATGTCAGGAGCATTGCCGCTGTAATCAGATGTTTCTTCATAATTGGGTTTAAGTTTCCGTAAAACGAAAATAGTGAAAATGAATTGTGCAGGGCCTAAATCAGGTAGCCAGGATGCGATTTATTCGTAACATCTCCATATCCAATGGTTCATGTTGACGTGTGGCGCTGGCAAAAGGAAGCAAGTGCTTCTCCCCTTTCCGGATACCTACCATCTTTCTGTTATCACCCTCCATCAAGGCTTCCACGGCCCAAACACCGAATTTAGCAGCAAGAATTCGGTCGAAAGCTGTTGGACTTCCACCGCGTTGTACATGTCCAAGCACCGTTACTTTAGTATCGTAATGCGCGAGACGTTCTTTCAGATGTTGAGCCACTTCTGCTGCTCCTCCATTCTTCTCCCCTTCTGCCACCAGAATGATACTGCTCGATTTATTATTAGCCTTTCCTTCTTCCAGTTTATTCACCAGCGCATCAAAGTCAGTATGTTTTTCGGGTAATAAAATATCCTCCGCTCCACCTGCCAAACCCGACCAAAGTGCTAAACATCCTGAATCGCGTCCCATCACTTCGATAAAGAAGCAACGATCATGCGAAGCCGCCGTATCTCTGATTTTATCGATCGCTTCAATAACGGTATTCACAGCTGTATCAAATCCAAGGGTATAATCAGTACCGGTGAGATCATTGTCGATGGTGCCGGGAATGCCCATAATTCGGATATCCGGATAGCGCTGACAGAATGCTTCTGCGCCTTTAAAAGTACCATCTCCTCCAATCGCCACGATGGCATCAATCTGGTGTTGTTTCAGGTTTTCATAGGCCTTTTGCATGCCTGCATCGGTCATGAATTCCATGCTGCGCGCCGTCTTTAAAATTGTGCCCCCACGCTGAATGATATTGCTGACAGAGCGGGAAGTTAATGGCTTGAACTCATCATCAATCATTCCCTGGTAACCGCGCATGATCCCATAAACACGAAGTTTATGCACCAATGCTGTACGAACAACAGCACGAATACAAGCGTTCATCCCCGGCGCATCTCCTCCGGAACTAAAAACCGCCAATCGTTGAATAGCAGACATAATTTTTCTTGTTTGAGCGAAGCTATGAAGGAAAGTTAAACCCATGGTGGTAAACGCGAAAATTTACTATTTATTCACTTTTGGCGATGTGGAAAAGAGACAGAATCTTCCGTTGAAATATGCGCTATATTTCAGAGACGGACTTTATTTTTGATGTTAAATTCAACCTGATGGAACCGGATAAAAAAAATCCCTGGACAACCTTGTCAACCGAAATGAAATACGATAATCCCTGGATCCAGGTGAATGAATCGAAGGTGTTGAACCCGGCAGGAAATCCCGGCATTTATGGAGTCGTACATTTTAAAAACAGAGCCATCGCTGTTATTCCACTGGATGATGATAACAACACCTGGATAGTCGGGCAATACCGATATACACTCAATTCCTATGAATGGGAAGTTCCTGAAGGAGGTTGTCCGGAAAAAGAAGACCCACTAAACGGTGCCAAACGGGAGTTGGAAGAAGAAGTGGGCTTACATGCAGGGAGCTGGCAATTGATTATGGAATCGCAACTCAGCAATTCGGTATCGGATGAAATCGGCTATACCTACGTAGCCCGACAACTCACCTATGTAGGCAGTTCACCGGAAGAAACGGAGCAATTGCATGTGCGGAAACTACCCTTCGAAGAGGTAGTGGAAATGGTATTCAGAGGGGAAATACGGGATTTAATCAGCGTGGCGTCTATTCTGAAAACAAAATTGATGATGGACAGAGGTGAATTGTAGTTTTTTGAAAATACAATTTACCAAATACTCAATAAAATTGCATTTTTTATTTTTCGATACATTTGATATTCAGGTGTTTGAACTTTTGCTGAAAAAAATTTGTTGCAGGGTTCGGAAAGAAATTGAATATTGAGTTTCAATTTCATTGATATGAATTACCGTCTGTATATACTTTATGCTATTGTCGGCTTCTTTCCGCTATTGGTTTCCGGTCAAAACAATACGCTAAGCTCCGGTGCATCCGTCACTGCTGCCAATAGAAAAGTCAGTTATTCGATAGGTCAGGTGTTTTACCAAACCTATTAATCATCTGCACATATTTTGAGAGAAGGGTTGCAACAACCATATACTCCTCCCTCTCCGTTGTTTTCGCATGTGATACCTACTTATTTGGGAACATCAGGAACGTCTATCAATTCAATAAACCGGAAACTCAGTTATACCATCGGACAACCTTTTTATACATTAAAATCCGGTAGTGGTGGAAAGGTCAGAGATGGAATTCAACAACCATTGTTATCACCGGTAATGCTCAATTTGCATCTTTTCATTGAAGGGTTTTATCAGGGAGGTGGAGTGATGGCGGAGATCCTTGGAAATGGAATGTGCGATTCTATTCGTGTAGAACTCCATGACCCAATGTCTCCTTCAAGCATAATCTACACTACATCTACGCTTTTATCTATTTATGGCAATGCGCATGTCAATATCCCTCCTGCATTACGCGGAGAATACTATTACGTTGTAATTCGTCATCGTAACACAATAGAGACCTGGAGTAAATTTCCCATTCACATGACTTCTTCCAGCATTTTAAATCTTAAAACCAACTAACCTTTAGTTAAAACTGAAAAATCTAACATTATGAACTATAAAAGTACTTTCAAAAACGTAAAAGGTATCGGACAGATCTTCTTTACCTTTTTGCTCCTGAATTTGCTATTTCAAAATGAATTGCATGCACAGGCTCCAACCCGAATCAGTTATCAGGCAGTGATGACAGATACAGCTGATATTCCAATTTTAAATGCAACAGTAGGAATTCGCATTTCCATCTTACAAGGCAGTTCATCCGGTGCGCCTGTATTTGTAGAGACACATACCACTTCTACCAACGGTAATGGATTAATCAGTATTCAGATTGGAGGCGGAACTCCGGTTACCGGATCGATTGGTGCGATTGACTGGTCAACAGGACCTTATTTTGTAAAAACAGAAACGGATCCAAACGGAGGAACAACCTATACCATCAATGGTACATCTGAATTATTAAGTGTTCCTTATGCACTTTATTCAGTGAACGGAACACCTGGACCAGCAGGTCCACAAGGTCCATCAGGTCCAGCAGGCGCTAACGGAGCTGCTGGCCCTGCCGGCCCACAGGGTATAACAGGAGCTCAAGGACCAGCTGGTCCACAAGGCGCTACAGGATTTCAAGGTCCAGCTGGTCCTCAAGGCGCTACAGGGGCTCAAGGTCCTTCTGGTGCTACCGGGGCAACGGGCCCTCAGGGTCCTGCCGGACCTCAAGGACCAACAGGTGCTACAGGACCTCAGGGTGCAACAGGCGCTACCGGACCTCAAGGACCTTCAGGGGTTGTAAATGTTTTTCCTTTCAGTGGTAATACTCCTGCGTCGATTGCGGCTGCTTCAAGTTTTTATGTTTTTGTAGGTCCAACTGTCACAGTAACCATAGCAGCCGGACAAAAAATTGTTGCATGTGCATCTGCACCCCTAGGTGTTAGCACTGGAACAGCAACTGCAGATATTGGAATGTGTTATGCGCCGTTTCCTGCAAACACCCCAATTACTAATTTTGTCGGATCTAATTACTCAACAGTTGAAATATCAACAACAAGAACTACCTATTCAGCCAGTGCTACTATTTCCGGATTGGCAGCAGGTACTTATTCCATAGGTTTCGGAGTGAGAAATACAGGTGCAACAGTCATTAATGATAATGATTTTCTTAGCGGCTGGGTAATGGTCGTTAACTAATACAAATCAACGGGCGCCCTGCTTGAACTTGCCAATCGCATTGCGTGTAAATTCACTTAAAACGAGTTTACCACTCATGCCGGCACGTTCAAGCAGGAGCTGATCCCAGTTTTCAGTTCCTTCCCACATAATTTTTTTCAGCATCATCATGGCTTCCGGATTGGATGCGGAAAGTGTGGATGCCAATTTGTTTACTGCCGCATCTAGTTCTGCATGCGTTTCAAAAATTTCCGCATACAAACTTTTCTCTCTTGCCCACGAAGCATCTTTCCAGGAAGCAGCGTCAATGGTGAGTTGTGAAAATGCGGAAGTACCTATTTTTCGCTCTACGGCAGGACCAACAACAAAAGGTCCGATACCTACAGCGAGTTCACTAAGTTTTACGGCTGCAGAAGAATGTGCAAAAGTATAATCTGCCGCTGATGCCAGTCCTACTCCACCACCTACAGCCTTCCCCTGCACACGGGCAATCACAAATTTCGGAGCCTTTCTCATCGCATTGATTACTCCGGCGAATCCGCTGAAGAAATAAGTACCGGTTTCGATATCATTGATCGATACCAATTCATCGAACGATGCACCTGCACAAAATGCCTTCTCTCCTTCACTCTGAAGTATGATCACATTCGCTGTAGTATTTTCTCCTGCTGCTGTGATGGCTGCTGCAAGTTCACGAAGTAATTTTCCCGGAAGGGAATTGGATTGTGGATGTGAAAAGGTAATTCGTGCAATTCCGTTTTCAATTGCGGTTGAAACTTGTCCTT
>JBIIRF010000185.1:0-5274 GCA_044341715.1 Bacteroidia bacterium
AATGGGAGATACAAACAGGAGTTACACTTTCAACAGGTAACAAATTCGATAAAATCGGAACCATTACCACCGACACTTTAAAAATCGGAGAATACAGTCTTGGCTACCGCGATTACACAACAGGCTACTATGCACCTGGAGAAGAATTAAAATCCAAACTCAATATCTGGCCCAACCCAACACATGATACGGTTAATCTTCAATTTACAGGAGCAGAAAAATCGAAAAATTACCTGCTAAGCATTGTAGATGTTAACGGGAAAGTAATTATCAACCGCACGATACAATCCGGAGAACTTCAAAACTGGAAACCCATCAAACAAAGCAATGGCACCTACTTCGTACGCATTTTTGATCAGCAGACCGAAGTCGCCAACGGTAAATTTCAATTAGTCAAATAAACCAGCACCCATCCACGACGGAATATGCCGCCACTCAACTACCCTATTGTTCAGCTCAAGAAAGGAAAAGAAAAATCATTACTACAACGACATCCCTGGGTATTCAGTGGTGCTATTGCACATGAACCATCGAATTTAGCAGAAGGCGCCATCGTACAGGTGATCAGCGCTGATAAACAATATCTCGCTACAGGACATTTTCACAAAGGCACAATAACTGTACGATGCTTCGATTTCACAGGAGAACCAGCCAACACTGAACTATTCCGTAAAAAAATCCGACAGGCAGTTGCACTTCGTCATTCTATTGCATTGCCTTCTGCCAACACCAATTGCTATCGACTCTTGCATGGTGAAGGAGATGGAATGCCCGGATTGATAATCGACATTTATTTCAATACTGCCGTTATCCAGACGTATACCATCGGCATGCACCAGCTAAAAGAAATGCTGGTATCAGCACTACGGGCAGAACTACCACAACTGGAAGCCATCTATGATAAAAGTATGGACACCATGCAAAAGCACGGCACCCATATTTCCGGAGATGAATATTTATACAAATCCGAAGGGTATACACCACCGGAAGCAGTCATTGAAAACGGCATAAGGTATTCTATCGATTTTGTAAACGGACAGAAGACAGGATTTTTCCTCGACCAGCGCGACAACCGGTATTTGCTTCGCCAGTATTCAAATGAAAAAAAGGTCCTCAATACATTTTGTTACACCGGCGGATTTTCGCTTGCAGCATTGCTTGGAGGAGCCAGTTTGGTCCATTCGGTTGACAGTTCAAAAAAGGCCATTGAAGGAGTGGAAGAAAATATAAAGATCAATGCATTTCCCGGCAATCATCAGAGTTACGCCATGGATGTAATGACCTATTTAAAACAAAGCGAAGAACAATATGATGTAATCATTCTTGATCCACCGGCATATGCCAAACATCTTAATCAAACCGGTAATGCCATGATTGGATACAGGAATCTAAATACTGAAGGCATAAAAAAAATCAAACCTGGCGGAATACTCTTTACTTTTTCTTGCTCACAAGCCATCGACAAAGAACTCTTTCGCAAGCTTATTTTTCAGGCGGCATTACAAGCCAAACGAGAAGTTAAAATACTGCATCAGCTAAGTCAACCAGCCGATCACCCGGTAAGTATTTATCATCCCGAAGCAGAATACCTCAAAGGCTTAGTCCTGTTTGTAGAATAAACCCCATCTCCACCCGACCCAAACAGCAGTAACAATCACTATCTTTGCAAAAAAACACCATGTATCCCAACGTCCCTAATCTACACCACAAGGATTCAAGAAATTTTTTTCTGATTGCAGGTACCTGCGTTGTGGAGTCGGAAGACATCACCTATAAGACAGCCCACACATTACAGCAAATCACCAATCGCCTGGGCATCCCTTTTGTTTTTAAAGCCTCGTATCGCAAAGCCAACCGGACAAGGATAGATTCCTATACCGGAATGGGAGATGAACGCGCATTGGGCATATTATCCGCTGTAGGAAAAGAATTAAAACTCCCATTGCTTACCGATATTCACGAAAGTCATGAAGCCGCAATCGCAGCAGAATATGTAGACATTCTACAAATACCTGCATTTCTCTGCAGGCAGACTGATTTATTGGTTGCAGCAGCTAAAACGCATAAAGTTGTCAATATTAAGAAAGGCCAGTTTCTATCACCTGAAGCAATGAAATTCGCCATGCAAAAGGTAATTGATGCCGGCAACAACAAAGTAATGCTGACAGAAAGAGGCACATCACTCGGATACGGAGATCTGGTTGTAGATTACCGCTCAATTCCGATCATGAAAGCGTTCGGACATCCGGTTATCATGGACATCACCCACAGCGTACAACAGCCTAACCAAACATCAGGAGTAACCGGAGGACGTCCTGATCTGATTGCCACCATTGCCAAGGCTGCCATTGCCACCGGAGCTGATGGAATTTTTCTGGAGACTCACCCTAATCCGGCCGAAGCTTTGAGTGACGGAGCCAATATGATTCCGTTGGATCAGGTTGAAGACCTGCTGCGTGATTTGATTAAAATCAGACATGCCATCTTAAAGCCCCAATCTTAAAATACTAAATATCAAATAATTACAGACCTTCTTGAACCAAAATCAGGAAGGTCTATTTATTTTCAGAAATCGCAGCTAAGAGGGTAACAAGCCGGGAGTCAATCACGTATAATCGTGCGTTGTATTACCCCCAAAATGCACAAACTTCTTAAACGCCAGATCGAAAAATATTTCGGCGGACATCTACCCGATGTTCCGGGGATGGATCAGTTTATCATGGCGATCGGTCAGGCATATACTGACGATGAGCGAAGGGTGCACAACCTCGAAAACATTCTCGAAGTCTCCACCGCTGAAGCAAAAACCGAAGTTGAGAACATACGGTTTGCCATTGAAGAAGCCAGTTTAGTAGCCATCATCAGCAGAGGAGGTAAAATTTTTTCCGTCAATAAAAACCTCGAGAAACTAACCGGATTAAACGCCATCGGCTACGGCGAAAAAGATCTGGGACAATACAATCAATCACACGAAACAAGCAGAGCCCATGGAGCAGCCATGATGGTCTCCAGAAAGGTGGTAGAAGATATTGGTTTAATGGCCGACTTATTCTTCCTCTATTATGAAGAAATGGACTACTGCGAACGCATTAAGCGCGCCGGGTACTCCATCTGGTACGAAGCCGCTTCAACCATACATCATAAAGAATCGATGTCGACCGGAAAGGGAAGTACATTGAAAACTTATTACCTTACCCGAAACCGTCTACTTTACCAACGCAGAAATGTGAAAGGAATTCAGCTTTTTGTCAGCATTATTTTTTTTATGATCGTATCTATACCTAAGAACACCTTCGACTATTTGTTGAAAGGAAAACCTGAAATGTTAAAGGCATTCTGGAGAGGCATTCTCTGGAACCTTACCGCAAAAGATATCCACCGAAATGAATCATTAATCTGAGAAATTATGGCCATCCTCCAGATCGTATTCCTCCTTCTCTTCATCGTATGCCTCACTACAGTGGCCTACTTCCTCTTCTTCTCCATTGCAGGACACTTTTACAAAACAAAGGAATACCAACACCACGATCAGTTTAAAAAAATCGCTGTGTTCATGCCGGCTTACAAGGAAGACGAAGTTATTCTGCATACATCCAAACAGGCTTTATTGCAAACCTACCCATCACACCGATACGATGTTTATGTAATTGCCGATTCATTGCAGGAGGAAACGTTGAATGAATTAAAAAAACTGCCATTAAAAACCATCGTTGTATCGTTTGAGGTAAGTACCAAGGCAAAGGCACTGAATGAAGCTTTCAAACAAATTAATGCAGCATATGACCTTGCAGTAATTCTGGACGCAGACAATGTTATGATGCCTGATTTCCTGGACAAAGTTAACCGTGCTTCCGTTTCCGGATGTTACGCTATTCAAGGCCATCGTGCAGCAAAAAACAGAAATACCCGATTCGCCATTCTGGATGCCATTAGCGAAGAAGTAAACAACCACATTATGCGCAAAGGACAGGTTGCTGTTGGTTTATCCAGCGCAGTAATTGGAAGCGGTATGGCTTTCAGTTATCTCTACCTGAAACAAGTGATGATGGAAATTGAAGCAGTTGGCGGTTTTGACAAAGAACTGGAGATGACATTAATCGATGACAACCATAAAATCGCTTATCTCGATGATGCCATTGTACTTGATGAAAAAGTACAAAAATCAGAAGTATTCGCTAACCAGCGCACTCGGTGGGTAGCCGCACAAATGGTATATCTGAAAAAATACTGGTTGAAAGGTCTACTGAATCTGCTTATCGGACGTATCGATTACGCCAACAAAGTAATGCATTATGCCCTGGTACCAAAAGTAATTTTACTCGGAACAATAGGTCTGATGACGATCGTGAGTCTCTTATTACCAGAAGCGGGTCCGGGAGCAATATCATGGGCTTTACTTGGAGTGGCCTACATCACTGCATTTGCAATAGCAATACCCAAAAACTACTGGAATAAAGACATGTTCTATGCCTTACTTTCCTTGCCAAAAACAGTCTTTATCATGTTCAGTGCGATGTTTAAAATCAAGAATGCCAACAAACGGTTTATTCATACACCACATACAGCGCACTTCGAAAAAACGACAATTTAATCCCCATTTATAATTCCCCAACCACATGAACTTCCATAAAATAAAAGTACTCGAAACAATACGTCAAGGCCAGATCGGCGGAGGCGAGTCCCATGTCCTTGACCTTGTTAAAGGATTGAACAAAGATATATTTGAGCCGGTAGTACTCTCCTTCACGCATGGACCCATGGTTGATCAGCTGAAGGCAATGGGAATAAAGACATATGTAGTTGAAACGTTAAAGCCATTCAACATCGCCACCTACAATGCCGTAAAACAGATTCTCAAAGATGAGGAAATAGATATTCTTCATGCTCATGGAACCCGTTCATTAAGTAACACTATTTTCCCAGCAAAATCACTCGGACTTCCGATAGTATATACAGTTCATGGATGGTCATTTCATCAGGACCAGCCCTTTCATATTCGACGGGTACGGGAGTTATCAGAGAAGTTTCTCACGGATCAGGTGAATGTCACCATCAGTGTATCCAAATCGAATCAACGCGACGGACTGGAACGATTCAATATGAAACGTAGTCAGGTCATCAATTATGGTATTGACCTGAACCGATTCAATCCGGCGAAACCAATGAACGACTTGCGACAAGAACTTGGCATTGTGCCCGGAAAAACTGTTGTTGGGTATCTGGTTCGAATGACTGTACAGAAAGATCCATTTACACTTATCAGAGCAGTTGCAG
>JBIIRF010000186.1:0-5269 GCA_044341715.1 Bacteroidia bacterium
TACAAAGCTGATGCAACAGTTCAACCGGAATCACGTTCAACCTTTCGTCAGTCGGGACTTTAAAAATGAGGTTTCATTAAAGAAATCCGACAACACCAACCACATCAACACAAGAGCGCATGCTGAATTCGTACATTTGCGCCCATCATTTATCTGAAATACCATCTGAATGCAAGCATTAATTATGGCCGCCCAGCTGATTCTGGGTCTCTCAATATTGGTTACTCTCCACGAACTCGGGCACTTTCTCGCTGCCAGAGCTTTTGGCATCAAAGTAGAAAAATTCTACCTGTTCTTCGATGCCTGGGGTGTAAAGCTCTTCTCCATTAAACGCGGCGAAACCGAATACGGGATTGGCTGGTTGCCATTGGGAGGATATGTGAAGATCGCCGGTATGATCGATGAGAGTATGGACACCGACCAGATGGCGTCCGAGCCGCAGCCCTGGGAATTCCGCTCGAAACCGGCCTGGCAAAGACTGATTGTGATGATTGGCGGCGTGACCATGAACGTGATTCTCGGTATTGCCATTTTCAGCTTCACTCTTCTGCACTACAAAGGCGAATATCTGCCGAACGATGCCGTATTAAATGGAAAAGGAATTTACGTATATCAGCATGGCCGCGAAATTGGATTACAGGATGGAGATAAAATTCTCGCCATCAACGGAAAGCCTTTCGAACGCTTTGACGATGCGTTATCATCCAGAGTACTCTTCGGTGCCACATTATCCGTGGAGCGTAACAAACAAACGCTGGAAGTAGAAGTACCCGATAATTTTTACCGTCAGATCAGCAAATCCGGCAAATGGAGCTTCTTTGGATATGCGCCCTTACAATTTGAAATCGGAACGGTTGTACCCGGCAAGGAAGCAGAAAAAGCAGGATTAAAAAAGGGAGATATCATCACCGCCGTGAATGGAACAGCTTTCGCCGGCAACGATGAACTAACCGGCAAAATTCAGGCATCGAAAGGCAAGAGCATCGTATTTACGGTACTGCGCAACCGTGAGACACTTCAGATTACCAGTCAGGTGAGTAAGGAAGGAAAGATCGGCGTAGGTTTTGATGTGTACCCAATGAAAAATCATGGATACGCCATGGTACCGTTTACCGTAGGATCCGCACTTTCATTTGGAACCAGTGATGCTGTTGAGGCCTTGGTTTCCAATGCAAAAGGTCTTTCGAAAATTTTCACCGGCGAAGAAAAAGCCACCGACTCTGTACAGGGACCCATTGGAATTGCCACCATTTACGGAGGCGAATTCAACTGGCCACGATTCTGGTCAATTACCGGACTGCTGTCGATGGTACTTGCGTTCATGAACATGTTACCTATTCCGGCACTCGACGGAGGGCACGTTATTTTCCTGCTGCTTGAATCCATCTTCCGCGTGAAATTCAGCGAGAAAGTAATGGAACGAGCGCAGGTTGTCGGCATGGTAATATTGATGGCCTTGCTCGTATTTGCTATCGGTAACGATGTCTGGAAGCATTTCCTGAACTAAACTTATCCATTCATTTCTGTTAACATCTGTCCGGCTTAATGGCTGTTGGGAGAGCTGCGTCTTTTTACATTTGTCGCATGATCCGCCACAACCTGTTACTGCTCTTGCTCCTGCTACATGGATGGGTGAAAGCACAGGAGAACACTCCCATGATTCTGGTTCCCTACCAGCCGGAATTTTATCTCAGCGATGCCGAACGCGACATCATGGCCTCCACGGATAAAACACCGGACACCTATCGGCAATACTTCCGCAAAACCCTCGACCTGAAATTACAGGCCGAACTTGAAACCCTCGCGCCATGTCATAGTTTATTACAGGACACCAGCGCAGCAGGCAGATCGGTACTCGAAGGCTTTTACGATCGCACACGTTACAGTTATCAGGATCCTGTTGGGCCACGTGTACCACAGAAAAACGAAACGCAGAAAAAGAACAACAAGTTCACCATCTTCAATGATCCGAATGCTGTCCCGCAAACCATCACCACCCGCGGCGACAGTAAGTTCATGCAAGCAGAACCTGCAGACACCGCCTGGCTTTCTTCACTTGCAAATCAACACCAGGCAGGACTCATTATCTGTATCAACCAGTTTGAGATCAAAACAAATTATAACTCCTGCATCGATATCGCCAATAAAATTTACCGACGCGAGATTATTGTCCACTACTCCATCCTCCGCCCTAATGGTAAACAACTACGCGGCAATTTCCTCATGGAATTTTTCCCCTCCAACTCCAACCGCGACAGTGACATTGCAGAAAAGAGTTTCCCCCAGCTCGCAGTGCAGTTACGCAAACAGGTAGAAGAAGCACTCGGAATAAAAACAAAAAAATGAAACGTATCTGCTGTGTCTTTTTATTGGTGCTCATCACCGGAGCGCAGGTCATTGCACAACGCGATTCACTTTGGACAATACATGCAGGTATACTCTACAGTAAATTCAGCGGAGGCAACACCAAGAGCGAAGTATTCACCGGACTCGATGTAAAAGCAGGCTACCAACTCAGCGAACACTTCACCACCGGCGGCGATTTCAATTTCCTCTATCTCGACGACAGCAACACCGAACCTTATACTGTAATAGGAGCAGGACCATTTCTACGTTGGCATTCGCAGAAGATATTTCTGGATATTGCCGGCACGTATTCCAGCGGCAAGAAGAAGAAAGAGACCATACAATTTATCATTGCCCGACTTGCAGCCGGAGCCATAAGAAATATCGGTCCGCTCGTAGCCATTACCCCACAAGTCTTTCTTCAATACGAACAAGAAGCAGGGAACACCACCACCGAAACCTTTCGTCCGGGTATTTTGATCGCAGTATCTTATCGCTTTCCGGGAAGCCAACGCTAAGACATATAGTATATAACAGCCTGGTATTACCGAAAACTCGGTTTTTTTACCAAAAAACGCATAAAATCATCGACTAAATCTGACCGATTTTTGTCAGCCGCTCGTCCAAAAATGACTTTTTAGGAAGAAAATCGACCTTTTGATGACTAAAATCAGATCAAAAACAGGGCAAAAATGGCCATTTTTAGCACTACAACTACCTTATAAACAGTCGATTGTTTATTAAAATGCGGGATATTTGGAAACGTGTTTGATTTGACAATAAATTTGCGTCCAACCTTAACAAAAAAAGCAATGAAAAAAAGCTTCACAATGTTTCTTGCCGCAGCTGCGGTATGCCTTGGTTCTGCTGCATACGCACAGAAGCCTACTGCTGGTAGTGTAACAACAGAGGTAAACCTCAATCTTACTACCGGTAACACGACTGACCTTATTGGTGGTGGTCTTTCTTTCCGTTACTTCCTGAACGAAACTGGAGCTCTGACTCTTGGTTTCGGTATCTTGTCTGACAAGAGCGAAGAAACTTTCACTGAGAATCTTGATGGAACTGGTTCTACCGGAACTCAGACTATCTCTTCTTCAACTATCGTATTCCGTCCAGGATACCAGAAGCACTTTGCAGGTTCTGACAAAGTTTCTCCTTACATCGGAGTTGAACTTCCAATCGCTTTGAATTCTGAGAAAGAAGAGTGGAGCAATTTCGACGGAACAGCTTATGCTGACGGAATCTCTGCTGAAGTTACTGGTGGATCTACCAGCTTCGGTCTGAACCTCGTTGGTGGTGCTGACTACTGGTTCACTGACGGTATGTATGTTGGTGTTCAGGTTGCTTGGGGTTATTCAAGCACTAAACAGAAAGACACTGAAGTTACTTTCGACGGTGACACTACTACAACTCCTGGTGGAAAATCAGGTGGTTTGAGCGCTGGTACTACCGGTGGTCTCCGTTTCGGTTTCAAATTCTAATCGAAAACTGTTATAAAAAAAGTCCCGTGCAAACGGGACTTTTTTTTTGCCTGTACCTCAGGGAATCAGCGGAAACCTTATCCGCCTTTAGCGCGAAAAAACATATCTTTATCCAAATAAATGCAGTCGACAACCGACTGACCAGTACAACCACAGCCATCAACTGAAACGCAATATCCGGTGAGTGAAAGTTTTGAAATAAAGCTACCCCAGTTCGAAGGACCATTCGATCTTCTTCTCTTCTTCATTGAAAGGGATGAACTCGATATTCATGATATTCCGATTGCCCGCATCGCCAACGATTTTTTCGAGTACATGCATCAGATGCAACAGATGAACATTGAGCTGGCCAGTGAGTTTATCCTTGTTGCTGCCACCCTCATGCGCATCAAAGCCAGACTGCTTCTTCCGCGATATGAAAAAGATGAGCAAGGCAATGAAATTGACCCCAGGGAAGACCTCGTTCGTCAGCTCCTCGATTACAAGCAATTTAAAGCCGCTGCTGAGGACTTACGTGCCATGGAGGACGATCGCCTCATGCGCTTCCAACGCGGCAACCTGCAGCAGGAATTAACTAAAATGGTGACCACTTCAGATGCCGGTTATGCCGGAGAGCTGAACCAACTCACCTTATACCGACTCATCGCCACCTTTGAAAAGGTCATGAGCCGTTTTGATATCAATCAAAAGAAATTATCACACACGGTTGAGCAACCACCGTTCACCATCGACACACAAAAGGATTATATCCGGACAGTGCTGGTGCGGAAACCTCAATCGAACTTCACCGACCTTTTTGAAGAATGTACTTCCAAACTGCATGCAGTATTCACTTTCCTTGCCTTGCTGGAATTACTACAGAATAAAACCCTGCTGATCTTCATGGGAGAAGGATTCAACAATTTCGTGATCTGCACCCCGGAAGCTGCACCCGAACAACCGGAGAACCCCGCCGAAGAGGATGCAAACTGATCCCCGCGAAATCCTCAAACACTTCTCACCGAAGCGCATCATTTGGCCGGTGTTGATAGGACTTGGGGTAGCAGCGTGGCTCTTCCTGAAAGATTTTGATGCCGATGCCTTTCGCGCCGTTAACTGGACAACCAATTCTACGCTCTGGTTTTTACTGGCGATTGTATCAGTAGTCATCCGCGATTGGGCCTACATGGTACGTATTCGTGTACTCACCGATAATCATCTCGACTGGAAACGCGCGTTCATTGTTATTATGCTTTGGGAATTCAGCTCTGCACTGGCACCGGGCATGATGGGTGGTGGATTCATCTTCGCCATTTTCATTCTTAATCGGGAAGGGATTCACATGGGCAAGAGTATTACAGCCATAATGAACTCCTCTTTTCTCGATGGAATATTTCTTGCAGTAATGGCGCCGTTGGTGTATTTCATTGCCAGTAAACAAGCGCTCTTCTCGGGCATCC
>JBIIRF010000187.1:0-5237 GCA_044341715.1 Bacteroidia bacterium
ATTACTTCGCATTTGTATTCGGTTGCTTCCTTCCATATAGATGCCGGCAGAGTTGTAATTGAACGTATTGTTTTCGATTTCACTGTCAGTTATGTCTTTTAATAAGATGCCATAAGCGGAAGAGCCCCAGTTATGATCGAATGAGTTATAGCGCATGTGTACATGGTGCGAATACATCACTGCTACACCTGCGCCATTGTGATGAAATCGATTGGAAGTATAAGTATTGCTATGTGAAAACATAAAATGGAGGCCGTATCGCATATTGTTTTCAGAAATGTTTTTCAGGATCTGCGAATTCGTAACGAACTCAAAATAGATGCCGTCGCGCTGGTATTGCGAATGATTCCCTGTAATTGTTACACTGTCTGCTTTCCATACATGGATACCATTGCCGATGCTTTTGTCGAGTAAAGCGTTACCGGAAATGGTATTATTCCGGACAATGCAATGACGGGTGTTGCTGAGATAGATACCAAAATTGCAATGCTTTATTTTGTTGTTTACTATGGTTACATAATTTGCCGCCAGTACTTTTATTCCCGCAATATCCCGCATGCTCTGATTGCCGCTGTTGATGATGTTGAATCCATCTATCGTTACATAATCAGCAGAAATGGTGATAATTTCAATTTTATGTTGTCCGTCAAGTATTACATTTCCCTGTGCGAGTAATGTAACCGGACGATCAATGATGATGCTGCGTTCAATATAATGTCCCGGTAAAACCAGTACAGTATCACCTGCTGCGGCCATTGTCAACGCCTTCTCAATTTCTCTGCAGGCACCGTTTTTAGATACCTGAATTGTAGCGCCGTGCACCATATCCACAGTGCATGCAATCAACAACAAACAGAAGAGGAAGTGACGTTTCATAGGAGATTAGAAAAGTGATTTTACTTTTTCCCAGTTTATTTTTTGGGCATCGGGATATTCCTTCATAGTCGAATCACAGGCGGAGTCCCGGGTGAACGATGCTACTTTTCCTCCCATTGGTGTGTTTAAACTTTCGCTCTGCATATAACAGGCTTCCTGAACTTTTGCAAAGGTGCCTTCTTCAGTGAAGTTCACTACGTAGATACCATTTGCATTCTGTGAGATTTCCGGTTTTTGCCGCATGAATAGAACCAGACAGTTTACATCATCGAATTTATACACCTTGTTAGTGGTAGTGATAATTTCCGCACCGTATCGGGGATCCGCAACTGTCATCTTACAATGGTCGCATTGATCCTGACCTAAACGAATCGGCGCAGGACCTTCCGGTGAACAGGAAGTGATCAGACAAACTATCGCCGCACCCACCAATGAAGGTTTATGAAATTTCGCTGCTGCATTTTGTTTACGCTGAGCAAACCATTCGTAGAATAAAAGTCCCATAGCAATTATTGAAGCAACAATGATGACCCAACCACCTGTGTCAGGACCTGAGTACGCCGTGAAATTCAGCAGATTTTTATATCCGATTACCGGAGGCTGATAAAACATTCCGGGTACTTTAATGGCTGCATTCGGATCCAGGTTATGACCATAGTCGTATCCCCATTGATAGAAATCGTATAACGCAGCAGCACCGTACACAATACCGGTAATCACAAATGCTTTCAACAAAGATTTCTTTCCGGTAATTGCTGCAATCAAACCAATTGCAATATAGATACCAATCAGAATACCGATATAAGCGAGTTCCGGAAACATCTCTTCTTTAATCAGCTTCATGCCGATGTAGTGATTCAGTCCGTTGATGATATCGAAGGCGCCACCAAGGTGATTATGCCATATTTTCATGTTCAGTCCTTCCGGATACTGAGGAGCCCATAGTTGGATCTGCCAAAGCGGAAGAAAAAACGTAGAGACCATTGACAATGCTGCCAAGGCAAGAATGATTCTGGAAGATTTTTTCATGGGTTGAAGGGAACAATAGAAGCATGCATAGCACTGCGTGGTGTTTTCGCTTACATTCCTGGTTGATTACAACCTTCTTGCAGGCTACACATGCTTCTTGGGTAAAGGGGACTATTTCTTTTCGCTAAGTCCTGATTCCGGAGTAGCGCCTGTTGACCATGTTAGTGGAGTGGAAGATCCTGCGGGAGATACCCGTGCATATCCTTGCATTTCCTGGTGAAGTGCTGAGCAGAAATCAGTACAGTAAATTGGTTGCACACCTACACGATCAGGGACCCATTTCAGTGTTTGTGTTTCACCTGGCATAATCAACAACTCTGCATTATTTGCTCCTTTCACAGCGAAGCCATGTGGTACATCCCAGTCCTGTTCGAGATTCGTTACGTGGAAGTAAACTTCGTCGCCGAGTTTGATGCCTTCAATGTTGTCAGGGTTGAAGTGTGAACGAATGGAAGTCATGTATACATGTACTTTGTTTCCTTCGCGTACTACGCGTGCATCTTTTTCACTCTTTGTTGCATAGGGATGTTTATTCTCTTCGATTTTGAAAAACTTCAGTGAGTTGGGCTCAATCATAGCTGCGGGAATTGCTTCTGCATAGTGTGGTTCACCAATTGTCGGGAAATCGAGAAGCAGTTTCATTTTTTCTCCGGAGATATCGTAGAGTTGTGCAGACTGAGTCAGCTCAGGTCCCGTAGGCAGGTAGCGATCCTTGGTGATTTTGTTATAAGCAATCACGTATTTGCCATGTGGTTTCTTTGTTGGGCCTCCCGGAATACAAAGGTGTCCGATAGAATAGTATGTAGGTACACGATCTACAACGGTGAGCTTTTCGATATCCCATTTCACGATTTCAGAAGAAACGAAGAATGAAGTATAGGCAAATCCTTTTCCATCAAATTCAGTATGTAACGGACCAAGACCCGGTTTCTGTACTTCTCCATGTAATACATCTGCATATTTCAAGACAGGAATTCCATCATATTCACCCTCGAACGTTTTGTTGGCAATTGCCTTCAACATTTTATCGAATGAGAACACCGGAATAATCGCTGCAAGTTTTCCTGAACCTACGATAAACTTACCACTTGGATCAACATCACAACCATGTGGCGACTTTGGACATGGCATAAAGTAAACGATATCTTTCAGCTCTTTTGGATCAAGTGCCAATACTTCTGTGATCAGCGTCGAGGTAGCCGAATGTGTTTCGTCGCTATACACATTATGAGCATATTTCACTTTTAATTTCTTGCCTTTTCCGGCTTTGACATATTCTTCACATTTCTTCCAATTCACCGCCATGATGAAGTCTTTATCCTTCTGCGAAGCATTCACCTCCAATAAAGTGTTTGCCTGCTCTGTATTGTAACAACTGAAGAAGAACCAGTCGTGAGAAGGGCCTCGACCACAGCGTGACAAATCGAAGTTGATACCTGGAAGTAAAATCTGGAAGCTAACTCCCATTCTGCCGGTTTCTTTATCGATTCCAACAAACGAAACAGTTCCTTTGAAATTTTCCTTGTAGGAGTTAATGGGCACATCAATATTTCCTCCTGCATAATCAAGCGGGAAGGAGAATCGAGTCCCTGCAACTGCATACTCTGAATTCTCTGTAATGAACGGCGAAGAGTGATTACCCGAAGCATTTGGGATCTCAATAATCTCTTCAGTGCGGAATGTCCGAAGATTGATTCGTGCGATACGTGGTGTATTGTTACCGTTCACGAAAGCCCATCGGCCATCATGCTCACCATTCGTTGTAGAGAGAGCGATGTGGTGACTATCATCCCACGGAGCAAATCCATGAGAAGTGTTAAGCATTGGTTTCGTTTCTTCTGAGTAACCCCAGCCACTTTCCGGATGTTGGGAGAATACAGGAATATTTCTGAACAGTCGACCGGAAGGCAGGCCATAAACACTTACTTGTCCGCTGAAACCACCGGAAACAATATTATAGAACTCATCGTGTTTTCCGGGAGCGACATACACTTTACTTGCAGCGTCACCAGTAATCGCTTGCGCAGGATTCTTTGGTTGGCAACTGTAGATTCCGGCGAGCAATGAGATGATACCCGCTGTGAATAGGTAGGATTTGATTTTCATAAAATGAATAGGATTAGGGCAGTTATTGATGGTTATTTTTTTCCGTCGTTGTTGAACATGAATTCAAGTAATTCACGCGCTTCCTGATCGGTTACATTTTGATTTGGCATACGTACCAGACATTGCTCGAGAAGTTTTTGCGCTTCTGCATCTTTCTCCAGCATCATGTCCACGTTTGTTATCATGTTCAGGATCCATACTGGTTCACGGCGAGTAGTCACACCTTTCCATCCCGGCCCTACCAGTTTTTCGTCGGTTAACTTATGGCATGAAAGGCATTTGGTATCATAGATTTTTTGTCCATTCGCTACCCACTCAGCGTTTAGCGGAGAGTTCAGGGTTACTTCTTTCTTCTCTGTGCCATGAGTTTCTGGTTGTTCAGCCGCTGCTTCAATTGGGGATGGAGAGTTTTCTGCAGCTTGTTCTGCTTCCTGTCGGGAGGTGCAGGCCGCAAGTCCCAGCATAAAGAGGGACAAAGTGAGGATGGTTGTTTTCATTTGTAGTAGGATTACGGTTAATAAAAGAGTAAAAGACTATAATATCTTTAATACGGTGCAAACGTAAGTCCGGGGTTCGGAAACTAAAATGATAGAAGTCAGGTGTTTTTGTGATAAATTAATTAATTGTTCAACAACTTCTTGAAAACTAATTCGTTATTTCGAAAGTCTGTCTTTTTTTCAGCATCCTGCTGATTCTTATCAATGTATCCATCAAAAGTTTCTCCTTTCTTTGCTATATATGTTATCAAAAACATTCGCCTACGCATTACGGGCAGTGACCTATGTCGCACTGCATGGCAGGGAAGGGAAGAAGATAAATCTCGTTGAGTTGTCAGAGAATATTAATGTCCCTCATCACTTTTTAGGAAAGATCATGCAAGACCTTGTAAAGAACAATATCGTCCGCTCTCTGAAAGGTCCGGGTGGTGGATTCTGGGCGGATGATGCTACACAAAATCTTTCTGCGTTCGAAATTTTAAAAGTGACTGACGGAAAAGAAATTCTTAATCATTGTCTGATGGGAAAAAAGAATTGCAACAGTGGTCAACCATGTCCTTTGCATCATGACTACGCTGCTTGCCGCGATACCTTATTTGATACACTCCGTAAGACAAGCATCACATCTCTCGCCACCAAAGTAGAA
Organism: Bacteroidia bacterium; assembly: GCA_044341715.1. GTDB lineage: Bacteria > Bacteroidota > Bacteroidia > AKYH767-A > OLB10 > JAJTFW01. Next base: position 5,155 of record JBIIRF010000187.1, read on the forward strand.
AACGGCGAAATTTTCCTCGGCGAAGGGCATTGAGTAGCTGTTAAACAAAATACGAATGATCATGTGAATGCAGTGGCGAAGCC
>JBIIRF010000188.1:0-5209 GCA_044341715.1 Bacteroidia bacterium
GATCTCGGATGGGGTGTTTATGATTTCATCACTCACGTTATTACCGGTGATTCTATCTTCTTCATTAAACTCGGACCAACCGACTACCGTAAACTCCGTATCGATAACCTGACAGGCGGTGTCTATACCTTCCGTACTGCAAACCTCGATGGCAGCAATGAAGTGATTGCTTATCTGAATAAAACAAACTTCGCCGGCAAGTTCTTCGGATATTACTCTATCGTAAATAATACTACGATCGATCGTGAACCGGTGTACAATACATGGGATCTTACTTTCTGTCAGTATTTCGCTCAAACACCACTTGCATATATGGTGACTGGTGTTTTATCCAACGACAGTGTGATGGTTGCAAAAGCGTATCCTGCTGATACCAGTATCTACTCTCCCGGCACAGCGGTTTTCTCGGAGTATATCAACTCTATCGGTTACGAATGGAAATCCTTCAACATGGGAACCTTTACCTGGGATATCGCCGATAGTACCGTGTATTTTGTAACTGATCGGAATAACCAACTCTGGAAAATGGTATTCACCGGATTCGATGGGTCCAGCAGTGGTAATTTCTATTTCAATAAAGGACCTGCTACTCCAACCGGTTTACTCGAAAGCACTACTCTTCAAACATTCGGTATCTATCCAAACCCTACTTCGGGGATCACCCGTCTTATGGTTGACGCAAAACAGCCGGGAACTGCTACCGTTAGTCTGGTAGATATGAACGGCCGTGAAGTAGCTGCAAATAACATCTTCCTCCAACAAGGGCTGAACAGTGCCGATGTTGACTTCAGCGGAGCCGCCTCCGGAATTTATCAGGTCGTAATCCGTCAGCAGGAAAACCTTCAAATCAGCCGACTGGTGATCCGATAAACACCGTTTAAACATACAGGAAAGGGCAGGCCAATCGGTTTTGCCCTTTTTTATTCACCGAAACAGAGGGTTTATTAACATTTTGGCAAATCCGCCGTATACTATAGTTAAATTAGTTCCCCTATATCCACATCCCATGTTTCTTGAGCAAACCAAACGTGAGCCATCCAAAAAAGGCTGGATTGAAGTTATCGCCGGTTGTATGTTTTCCGGCAAGACAGAAGAACTGATTCGCCGCCTGAAAAGGGCTAAAATTGCACGCCAGCAGGTGGAGATTTTTAAACCATCCGTTGAAGTTCGCTATGATGAAGTCAATATCGTATCCCACGACTCCAATGCTATTCAGAGTACTCCTGTGCCTGCATCTTCCAATATACTTTTACTCGGTCACGAAGTAGATGTGATTGGTATCGACGAAGCACAGTTCTTCGATGATCAGCTACCGTATGTTTGCGAAACACTGGCCAATAACGGAACCCGTGTGATTGTTGCCGGACTGGACATGGATTATCTCGGAAAACCTTTTGGTCCTATGCCGCAGCTGCTGGCCATAGCCGATTATATTTCGAAGGTACATGCGATTTGTATCTCTTGTGGTGATCTGGCTACACATTCGCACCGGATTGTGAACGATGGTTCATTAATTTTGCTGGGCGAAAAAGACAGTTACATTCCGCTTTGCCGGACTTGCTATGTGAAAGAACAGAAAAGCGTAATGTACGAAGGTCAGACCGCCTAGTACACGCTATGTCGCATCCACTCTATTCCCTTCCGCAATTAGCCGGAATACTTCACGCTGAAACTGTATTGCAATTGCCGGATCATGCCGGTGTAATGCATCTGATCACCGACAGCCGCAAGGTGGTTAGTGCTGATCAATCATTGTTTTTTGCAATTCGTGGTGATCGGAGAGATGGTCACGAATTTCTTGCTGATCTCTATGAAAGTGGAGTGCGGAATTTTGTCATTTGTAAACGGGAGGCGATTCTACCTGATATAAAAGCCAATTACCTGATTGTAAATGATGCCTTGCAAGCCTTGCAGGATCTCGCAGCCTGGCATCGTCAGCAATTCTCAATTCCAGTTGTCGGAATTACCGGCAGCAATGGAAAGACAATCGTTAAAGAATGGTTGTTTCAGTTGCTGCGGGAAGATTATTCGATCGCGCGGAGTCCGAAAAGTTATAACTCACAAATCGGTGTGCCTTTGAGTGTATGGCAGATCGAACCTGAGCATAAACTCTGTTTGTTTGAAGCAGGAATCTCGAAGCCGGGAGAGATGAATAAGCTGGAGCCGATTATTCAGCCAACCATTGGCATTTTTACAAATATAGGTTCTGCGCACGATGAAAATTTTAAAGATCATGCAGAGAAAATAATTGAGAAACTTGCACTTTTTCGTCGTACTGCCAGATTGATTTATTGCCGCGATTATACCGGTATTCATGATGCTATTGTGAAAGGTGGAGTATTAAGTGAGCAAGTAACTACGTTTACCTGGTCGAAGAAAATGCGAGCTGATCTGCAGATTGGTCGGATCAATCGCAAGGAGCATGAAACAGAAGTGCAGGGGATTTATAAGAATGATTTTATTGGTATTCGTATTCCCTTCACCGATGATGCTTCTATTGAAAATGCGATTCATTGCTGGGCATTAATGTTGTTCCTGGAGATCAAACCGGAGCTGATTGCGCAACGCATGGAATTGCTGAGTCCGGTAGCGATGCGGCTGGAGATGAAAGAGGGAATCAATAATTGTTCGGTGATCAATGATTCCTATAATTCCGATCTCGGTTCGCTTACAATCGCGCTGGATTTTATGAATCAGCAGAAGCAACACCGTAAGCGGACAGTTATTCTGAGTGATATCCTGCAGAGCGGAAAAGATGAATCAGCCTTGTATCGTGAAGTTGCATCGTTGCTTACGCAGAAAGGTGTGAACAGACTCATCGGTATTGGGTCTTCTGTATCTCGTCAGCAGGAGTTGTTTGCAGGAGAGAAACAGTTTTATAATTCTACGGAGGATTTTTTACGTGATCTAAATTATGGTGCATTCTCTAATGAAACTATACTGATTAAAGGTGCAAGGTCGTTTGGATTTGAAAGGATCTCGAGGGCTTTGCAGCAGAAAGCGCATGAAACTGTACTCGAAATAAATCTCAATGCGATTGTCCATAATCTCAATTTGTTTAAGTCGAGGTTGAAGCCTGAAACAAAATTCATGGTGATGGTGAAAGCGTTTTCATATGGCAGTGGTAGTTTTGAAATTGCCAATGTCTTGCAGTTTCACCGGGCCGATTATCTTGCAGTGGCTTATGCAGATGAAGGAGTAGAGTTACGTAAGTCAGGCATTACATTGCCCACTATGGTGATGAATCCGGAGGAGCAAAGTTTTGATGCGATGATCAGCTATAAACTAGAGCCGGAGGTGTATAATTTCAGAGTGCTGAATCATTTTACGGAAGCATTGCGTCGCAGAAATGCTGATACCAATGCCACCCGTTTTCCGGTGCACATTGAATTGGAAACAGGAATGAACCGGCTCGGATTTGAAGAGGATGAATTGAACGAGCTGATTATTCGTCTTAAGAACAATAAACATATCCGTATCGCTTCCGTTTTTTCTCACCTGGTAGCTAGCGACGAACAGGAACATGATGCATTTACCCGTGAACAGATAGAGCGTTTCCAGCGAATGAGTGCATTGTTGTGTTCGCATTTTAATTATCCAATCCTCCGACATATCCTCAACTCATCGGGAATACTTCGTTTTCCGGAAGCACAACTGGATATGGTTCGACTTGGAATCGGATTACATGGAGTTGCTGCAACGCCCAATGAACAACGTCAATTGCAGATGGTGTCTACGTTGAAAACAACCATCTCGCAAATCAAACATATTCGTCCGGGTGAAACAGTGGGTTATAGCCGACGTGGTGTTGCACAAAAAGAAATGACCATTGCCACTGTAGGAATAGGTTATGCGGATGGCTTAAGTCGTCGCTTGGGAAATGGAGTTGGTAAGATGATGGTGATGGGACAACTTGCGCCCATCGTTGGCAGCGTGTGCATGGACATGACCATGATCGATATATCCGGAATTCCCGCCCGCGAAGGAACAGAAGTAATCGTTTTCGGACAAGAGCCTACGATCATCGATATCTCCAATCAAATCGGAACTATTCCCTACGAAGTCCTCACTGGAATCTCTGAACGTGTTAAACGCGTTTATTTTCACGAGTAAGAACTTGCGATTTTATTTTAGTTGTTTTGTGAAGGAATTACACTAAAAGATTTAAAACAAAACCGTAATTTAAACGCAACGTCCCGATAGCTATCGGGAGCAACGATCCCGCAACGAAAGTTCATCGAAACTTCTTCATCCCTAATCTCAAATCTGTAATCCACCCATCCGTACTTCCGTAATCTGCACATCATAAAAAGTCGCACCATCTGTAATCTGTATATCGGTATCATCCTCGCCTTGAAGTGTGCTCTGCTCTACTTCAGGGTCTGTACTCAGTAAATCCGTACTATCTGTATCATCCTAATCACTCCGTACCAATCTGTAATCTGCAACCCTAAACGTAAGTTGCAACTCTTTCCACAATCTTTATCTATCTTTGATCATAATGCCCACCCGCGACTACATAGGAGGTAATACGGTTCATTTCATCCACGGAGGTGATGAATACTTCAATTCGCTATTGGATGTTATCGATGGTGCCCGTAAGTTTCTTCACTTGCAGGTATATATTCTGGATCGTGATGAAACAGGATTGGTGGTGATCGATGCGCTGAAGGATGCGGTGAAAAGAGGTGTGAATGTTTATCTCGTGGTGGATGGATTCGGATCGATGAGTCTGGGAAGGGAATTTGAGCAGGAGATGAAGGAGGCCGGTGTGCATTTTCGTTTTTTTTCTCCATTGCCTTTTCCGGGTATTTTTCAGGCGGGTCGTAGGTTGCATCATAAAGTATGTGTGGCGGATGGGAAAATTTCACTGGTAGGTGGAATTAATATTTCCAATAAATACCGTGGTGATGAAAATGAATTGCCCTGGCTCGATTATGCCTTGTTGGTGGAAGGTCCCTTGAGTGTGCAGATTACGGCAGTGTGTGAACGGATTTTCAGAAAGCGGTTTACACAAGGTGGATTGAAAAAATTAAAGCGTATTCATGTGGGTGGTGCTTCGCAGGAAAGTGTGTTGATGCGAATGAGTGTGAACGACTGGATTCGTCGGAAGAATGAAATTTCTGCAGCGTATAAGCATATGTTGAGTGGTGCTCATAAGGAAGTGATCATCTTGGCGAGTTATTTTATTCCGACGCGTCGTCTCCTG
>JBIIRF010000189.1:0-5207 GCA_044341715.1 Bacteroidia bacterium
CGAGTGTTACATACAATGTGGCATGTTCAAGGGTGATCTGATTTTTGGCGGCGTAAAGTATGGCGTTTGCTTCTGCGTGCAGGGCAAGTGAACAACCGCCTTTACGGTCGCGCGGACATCCTGTTTCAGGCCATTCTTCGTCGCAGTTATGGGTCCCTGCGGGCGGACCATTGTATCCCAATGAAATGATGCGTGTATCTTTTGAAATGACTGCACCTACCTTCGCCTTAACACAGTGTGATTTTTTCGCGAGGTTTTCCGCCAGTTCCATGTACAGCTCATCGAAGCCGATTTTACTCATAGCTACAAAGATAATATGATTTTAGCTGCAGTGGGGTCGGGTGACCGTTGATGTGAACAATACACCAGTACATTTTTTAATCTTCCCGTATACTGCGAATGATTTCTCCGGGGAAAAGCTTGATTCCTACGGCAAATACAGGAGAACTCATGCGGGTGTCAATGTCAGGATTGTTGGCGAGCATGATGCGGTATCCGAATCCTGCAGCTACACCAAACCATTTCAGGACTTTGTATTGCGCATTGATGCCGATTTGTGATGCAAGTATGCCGTGTTTGAATATTTTCCGGCCACTGTCTGTTTTGTCGTAGTATTGAAAATAACTGTTGCCGTACCCGAGATGGATGGGTGTGCTTAACTGCCAGGGATCCTTCCGGTAAAAGATATATTCGGCCATGACCGGATAGTAGGTGAGAAATAATTGCGCTTTTACAGTGTCGTTTTTTGCGTAGGATATTTCTTCGGCGGGAAGCTTTTTGTATTCGATGATATCGGAGCTGAGTTTGTTATATCCGATTCCAAACCGCCATTGTTTGTTCCATTCTACTCCGGCCTTGAATCCCCATACGTCGGCGCTTTTGTTCCCGATGAAGGAGTAATAACTGTCAAAGACTAAAAATGGCTGCACGGATTCTTTTTCCTGTGCCTTGCAGTGTAGGGTGCTGAGCAGGAAGAGGAGGAGGAGGATCCGCGGCATGGGACAAAAGTAATGGCTGGAAATGAATTTTAAGGGTTCAGGAGAAAACGTAGAAGAGAATCCCGTGGAGGAGGAGGTTGCCATCAACAAGCAGGAGGTAGGTGTTATATCCTGTTTCTTTGCGGAGGAAGAGTATGGCAAGGAGTGTGGTGGCATGGCTGAGTATAGCGGGCAGAAGGAAATAATCGTTGAATTGTAGATGATGGTAATAAACTAACGCAGTGGCCAGGCTCAAAAGTATGATGGAGATAAACTTTGTGGCAGGTATTCCAATTCGTACTGCAAGTGTGTCGACCGATTGCTGTTGGTCGTGGTGAATATCGCGCATGTCGATGAGTAGACTTAACACCAGGATATAAAAGAATCGTTGTAAAAAGAGATAAATAGTGGTGCTTTCTCCGGGGTGTACAGGTGCTGTAACCAGTGTCCAGCTGAGAGCGAGAACAAGGTTTTTAATGAGGAAAAGGCTGCGTGTTCCGTGGAATTTCCCTTGTGGAGTATGCCATACGAGATAGTAGGAGAGCGTGAGAATTGCAGCGGTGAAGTATTGCAGCAGGAGTATGTATGCCGGTCGGAGTAAAATAATGCAAGCAATGGGAAGCAGTAGTGCGGGAATCAGCCATCCGGGCATAATGGATTTTCTTCCTGTTTGTGGTGGGATGAAGATGGCCGGTTTTAATGTGGCGATATAGTAGGCGATGAAGGTGGCGGAACTGATGAATAGAAAAATAAGGATGGATCCATTGAGTATACCAACATGTTCCTCAGGGTGAGCCGATAGACTCATCAAGCCTGCCGAAATCCCCATCAGCAGCGGGTAAAAAAGTCGGTGGCGTAGAAGCGCTTTCATGGAAGATGATGGCAAGGAAAATGGCCGGGGACTCCTGCACCCTTAGCGAAGGTCCGGGAAAATCAAACGCGTGGTAACGTAAGCTTATTTCGAACTGACTCCGTAGATGATGAGTCCGGTGAGTCCTGCACCCAGACTAATATAACCCCACTTAAGGCTCTTCTGAATTTTAATGTTCCTTGCTCCTTTCTGGTAACCCATCTTGTAAGGGTCACTATTGATGAGTTGTTGGTCATATCCCTCAGGTACCTGAATTTTTTTCGGACTAAATCTTCCTATGGCAACTCCGTATAACATCGGAACAGGTAAGGCATAAAAGGACAGGATACTTGCTCCGGCACCAACAATGCCAGCACCGATGGAGGCTCCTTTGGCTTTGTAAACTTCTTTGGCTGCCTGTTCTCCTTTGATGAATTCACGTGCTTCGGCAATGGTGAAGTCGAGTGAGTCCGCCGGAGTGTAAATGACTTCTTCCTGTCCGCTGCTGTTGGTAATTGAAAAAACATCGAAACGATCTACCGCCCGCGATCCCGATTTGCGGTCTCCTGTTTTCGTGTAGGTAACGAAGATCTCACCGACATTGTAGTTGGCCGCTTCAATAACCTTCCCGTTGGTCAGAAGAATCTTGTTTTGCGCCAAACTTTGAAGTGAAAAATAGTACAGGAAGATGGCGGTGAGCAGGAGGATTTTTTTCATAGACTTCAAAACTAAGAAATTGAATTTAATTAAGGAAAAGTTTCTGAGGGAGACCCGCTTTTGACCCGTAGATGCCTGATTTCTGAAGGTGAAAGTGGTTGTCGCATTTTCTCAGTTTCTGTTCGACAGATTCAGGGAGAAGAATGGCTGATTTTTTTATATAAAAACTGCAACAATTTGATTTGTAGTATACTATGGATTTATTCGGGAAGAACACCTTCCAAGCGTGTTTTGTAACTTTGTACTCCATAATGAAAGATATGTCAAACTACCAATTCACCGACCGTCATATTGGGCCGGATACACGCGAAACACAGGAGATGTTACTGGCCATCGGCGTTTCGTCTCTGCAAGAGTTAATCAGTAAAACCATTCCGGCTGATATTCGTCTGAAAGATGACCTGAAAATTCCGGATGCTGTAGATGAGGCAACGTATTTGCGGGAATTGCGTAAGGCGGCTTCGAAGAATAAAATATTTCGTACATACATAGGGTTAGGTTATCACAATACAATCATTCCGGGAGTTATTCAGCGGAATATTTTTGAGAATCCGGGTTGGTATACTGCCTATACTCCTTATCAGGCAGAAATCGCTCAGGGTCGTCTGGAGGCTTTGTTGAATTTCCAGACAATGGTGAGCGATCTTACCGGTATGGAACTGGCGAATGCTTCATTGCTGGATGAAAGTACTGCTGCTGCAGAAGCAATGGGTATGCTGTTTCATACACGTTCCAAAGAGCAGGAAAAAAGTGGTTGCAATAAATTCTTTATTTCTGATGAAGCTTTTCCTCAGACAATAGATGTTTTGAAAACACGTGCGTTGCCAATTGGTATCGAACTGGTGGTGGGTGCTACTGATGCATTCAGTTTTGGTTCCGATTATTTCGGTGCGATGTTGCAGTATCCCGGAAAAAATGGGAATGTCACAGACTACTCTTCTTTTGCTGCAAAATGTAAGGAAGCAAATATTCGTTTAGTAGTGGCGGCAGATATTATGTCTCTGGTATTACTTACTCCTCCCGGTGAATGGGGTGCAGATGTAGTGGTGGGTTCTACTCAGCGTTTTGGTGTTCCTATGGGTTATGGTGGTCCGCATGCTGCCTACTTCGCTACGAAGGAAGAGTATAAGCGAGATATTCCAGGGCGTATTATCGGTGTGAGTGTGGATACTGCTGGTAAGCCTGCATTGCGTATGGCATTGCAAACACGTGAGCAACATATCAAACGTGATAAGGCTACTTCGAATATTTGCACAGCACAAGTATTGCTGGCCGTTATGGCTTCGATGTATGCAGTGTATCATGGTGCGCATGGATTGAAAGCAATTGCTTCAATGATTCATGAGCGTGCTGCTACTCTGGCACATGGATTAACAAAACTCGGATATAAAATTCAACATGAACAGTATTTCGATGCTGTTGCTGTTGTCGCTACGGGTAAATCAGCTGCAATCCGGAAAATGGCTGAAGATGCAGCTATGAATTTCCGTTATGAGTCAAACGAAACTATTGTGATCAATGTGGATGAAACCACCTTGCATGATGATGTTACGGAAATCATTTCCATTTTTGCCCGTGCGGCCGGCGTAGACTATAAGCGCAACGGAATGGATGCATCGGTGCAGCCGGTTATCAATCATAAACTTTCGCTGGCACGTAAGTCTGCGTTCATGACGAATGTGGTTTTCAATAAATACCGTAGCGAGACCGACATGCTTCGCTACATCAAACATCTCGAGAATAAAGATCTGGCGTTAAATCATTCCATGATCGCTCTTGGATCCTGCACAATGAAACTGAACGCTACCAGTGAGATGATGCCATTGAGCTGGCCATTGTGGAATTCCATTCATCCATTTGCTCCGGTTGATCAGGCGCAGGGTTATGCGCAGATTATTCAGGAACTGGAAGCTTACCTCTGTGAAGTGACCGGATTTGATGCTGTTTCTTTGCAGCCGAATTCAGGTGCGCAGGGTGAATACGCCGGTTTAATGGCTATCCGTGGATACCTGGAGGCGAAGGGTCAGGGGCATCGTAATATATGTCTGATCCCGCAGAGCGCTCACGGTACTAATCCGGCGAGTGCGGTGATGGCGGGATGGCAGATCGTCGTGGTGAAGTGTGATGAGAATGGTAATATCGATCTGAATGATCTGAAGGCAAAGGCTGAATTACATAAAGATAAACTCGCTGCAGCAATGGTAACTTACCCAAGTACACACGGTGTGTATGAGGAAGGTATCCGTGCTTTAACTACTATCATTCATGAAAATGGCGGACAAGTCTACATGGATGGTGCGAATATGAATGCGCAGGTTGGTTTGACCAGTCCGGGAATGATTGGTGCCGATGTTTGTCATTTGAATCTGCATAAAACATTTGCAATTCCACATGGTGGTGGTGGCCCCGGCATGGGACCAATTGGTGTGGCAGCTCATCTCGCTCCATATCTAAGCAATCACCCTGTTATCAATGTGAATAAAGAGCGGACAGGCACAGCCGTTAGTGCTGCTCCCTGGGGTTCTGCCTTGATTCTGCTTATCAGCTATGGTTATATCCGTATGTTGGGTACAGAAGGTGTGCGTCAGTCTACTGAGTATGCCATTTTTAATGCGAACTATATGAAGGCGCGTCTCGAATCTCATTATCCGATTCTCTATAAA
>JBIIRF010000190.1:0-5193 GCA_044341715.1 Bacteroidia bacterium
ACCCGATCTGATTACTCACACAGGCCGATAAATAGGTGAATCCGGATACAGGAGCAGGCGAAGTTGTAATATTTTGCAATAAGGTATCCTTACAACCAATGGAATCGGTAATAATCAATTCGGCGGGATAAGTGCCGGGCAATGAATAGGTATGAACAGGTGCAACCGTAGTATCTAACGGTGACCCATCTCCGAAGTCCCAACTCCAGGCAACGATACTTCCATTTGGCGAACTGCTCAGATCGGTAAATCCAGTAGGATCACCCGGGCAGACCACTGTTGCTGAAAAGGATGACAACGGCTGCGGATCGATAACGATATTCTGTGTGATAGTATCTGTACACCCTCCCATATTCGTGACCAGCAGTGAAACTGTATAATTTCCCGGTGATGTATAGTTATGCAATGGATTTTGCAAAGCGGAAGTATTTCCATCTCCAAAACTCCAGAGCCATTGATTGATGGGTGTCCCCGTGACGACAACAGAAGAATCATAGAATTGCGCTGAATTCTGACAGGCAGCTCCCTGACCGTACGAAGAAGCGATAACAGTAGGTGTGAGAATTGCAGTCAATGTCATGGTGCAGCCGGTAACGGAAGTCATGGTACATTGGTATTGTGTACCCACCACCGCGTTCTGCACTGTTATAGCTTGCGTTGTATCGCCTGTACTCCAGAGATAAGCAGCAAAACCAATAGGAGCCGTTAATGTGGTAGAGTTAGAACCACTGCAGAAATCTGTTAAAATCTGCAGCGGACTACAATAACAATCTACGTAAGCATATCCGAAGTGCCCACCCAATGAACAATCGCCGGTAGAAAATTCAATCGTTACTGTCTGGCCGATATAAGGAGAAAGGTCCAACCCGACAGTTGTCCAGTCTTTGTAGTGAATTGTACTTCCAAACTGATTTATGATTGTCTGGAAACCGGGTATTCCTGCAGAAGCATATACGTTATACGTACCACAACCAACAGGATTTCCATTGGCATCGTATACTCTGATTTCAAATCTCGGTTGTTCTTGCGCAGTATGATTCGGATCTTCCAACACTACTGCATAGCGATAAATAAAAAGTGCATTCGTTGGATCAACACTAATCTGATACGACAACTGTTCAGCTTCAGCTCCGATATTATCATTTCCCAATCGTGCTGAGAACGTACCACCCGGAGCAACAACAGTTACTGCACCATTGGTATTCGGATCAGTACCGGGTCCTGTCATGATCGTATGGCGTCCGGGAACAATACCAGGTGTAATGGAATTTATCGGACAACAAAGTCCGGTAGTACCTGTCCAGTTCGCAAAACTATTCTGCTCGAAATCCGCATTAGCACACGAACTCAGCTGCGCATACGATACAGTTGATGTTCCCAACACCAGTATCATCCACACGATTAACTGAATTCGTTTTACTACAAGCATATGATCCTCAAAAATCCAATTTCACTTTGACAACTTCAATTTACATCCGCTGGACCGGGAAAAAAGGTTCTTTAACGGAATTCTTACAAAGTTATGAATTTTTCCGCTCCAAAAAAGGCTGATTCTCCTCTGAAAAATCTCCTAAAAACATCAAACATAAAAGGAGCTAGTTAGATGACAACATTCTTCAATCCACCTTTGAAAATGGCGAAAAACACTTCGAAAAACCTCAAAAAGTTCATATTCTGCCAGTAAAGTGGTAAAACTTCGCTATAAAGCATAAAAAAAGGAGGCTCCCATCGCTGAAAGCCTCCTGTATAAAATTGATTCTTTTCTTACTTGATACGGATGAATCGACGTACGATTGTACCATCGGCAGACATCAATCGGGCGCAATAAGTACCGGAAGAAAGGTTTTCGGTATTCATAGTGACCTTTTGAGTTTCTGCATTTCCGTTTGAGACAGGAGCTGTCCATACCAGGTTACCCATCAGATCGAATACTTTCAGAGATACAGCAGAAGCCTTTCCGAGTTTGAAGGAGAAGGTAGCCATATCCTGCACAGGATTCGGATAGATCTCAAGTTGGTTTGCTTCGAGACGTGTTACGTTATTCAGTCCTGTTGTATTCAACGGTGTTGCTTCCACTTTAAAGAAGCCCATTGATGTACCTGCAAGTACTGAACCGAATGCCAGATCCGGAACGAGCTCACCCGGTAATCCACGATAGATATACATGGTTGAATCATTCGCAGCATCGTACACGAGGATATCGCGACGAATAGCAGTATATACACTGTCAGGATATGTTTGATTGATGCACACTGAAGTGAATGCACCTTCACCACTTGCATTGATATTGGTGAATGTAGAACCGCCATCAGTTGATTTTACGAATGCATAATCGAGGTTAGATCCACAAGCGAGATAAAGAGTATCAGTACCGCGAGGATCTACAGCGATATCGTAAATCGGCAATTGAGTTATACCCGGATTATTGGTAGCAGTTGGTCCATAGGAAACCATGGTCCATGTTGCACCGTCATCCGTCGATTTCCAGAGTGTGCCGGGATCAGCCATGCTGCCTGACAAACCTGTACCGCAATAAATCACATTTGATCCGCCGAGTGTACCTTTCGCGAGTGTATTACCACAGCTGAATCCGGATGGAGAAACGGTTGTCCATGTTGCACCACCATCGGTAGAACGCCAGATATTTCCTTTTCCGGAAGCACCGTTGTTATCACCACCTGTAACTGCCAGAACTGTAGAAGTATTTACGAAGAGGATATCATTAACAGCAGGATTCATATTGCCTGTATTCCAGCCGGAAGGATTCACGTTTGTAAAGCCTGTTACACCGGTTGTCGTTACTTCGAAACCGTTAGAGTAACCTGCCACCACGTGCAGACTATCATCGGGATCAATCGCTACTGCAGAAACACCGGCATCATCACCGACATTGTTTACAGGGAATTGTCCGTAAGGTGCATTCCATTTGTCGAAACCGGCAACTGCATTGTCAGTGTATGCTGTAGTATAAGCCAATCCGGCGCGTGTGGCAAGATAGAACGTACCACGAGTTGTTGTGCGGGAGATTTTTTTGATAGTCACTGCTTCGAGACCATAGTTATTAGCCATCGCATAAGGACCTGCAGGACCTGTAGTACTTACTACAACACCACGTCCCATAGTTCCTACTACAAGATTCATATCATTCGGGTGAACAGCACCACCATTGTTTTGCAAACCGATAGATGTCCAGGTATCGCCCATATCAGCAGACATCGCTACACCGGGAATAATCATGATCATACCATTACTCAACGGAGCAGAAGCCACCCAATCAGGACTATAGTCTACATCGCTCAGCATAAAGTTAGAGCCGGGTGAAGTGATGTTGGTCCATGTAGCACCTGCATCCAATGAACGGAACATTTGTGAACCACCCATACCTGAACCCACCATAATCAACGTATCACCATTGGCCTGATTCGGATGTGTGAAGATTGCCATAGCACCGGCGATTGTACCAGGAAGTGTAATACGAGTAAATGTAGTACCATCATAGCGATAAAGAGCGCAAGGATTATTTCCAAACTGACCGGTTGAATCTACCAAAATATAGTACGGATATCCATTGCCGTTATTACCGGCTGCAATACCTTTAACAGTTGCATTCGGATTCATTCCGGCAATTGCTGTGGTGATATCAACAACATCAGTAGCAGGATTAACAGGAGCAGTATTGTTGACACGAATGATACGTTTACCCATCAGGCAGAACATATTGTAATCAGTAAGCGTCATACCGGAAACATTACCCATTCCGTTTAAGCCCATCTGATTCATCATCCAGCCATCCATTGCGGTTGTCCATGTAGCACCGCCATCATAGCTGATCACCAATGCATTTAATGTACCCGCTTCCTGCGAAGTTTGTACAGCTACCCAGTTATTCTGGTTTGTAAGAACGCGTGTTGCACGTCCACCCCATCCGCGACCACAACCATATTCGAGTGAATCATCCGGGAAAGCACGTGACCATGTTTTACAGGTATCATCAGAGAAGAACAATGATGCAGGAGAAGAGATAGCAGCGAAGAGACGTTTATTAGAAGGATTAAAAGTCAGGTCAAGACTTGATCCACCATACAAACCCATATTGGTACGCGCACCGGAAGTGCTGGTAGGAGGACATGGAGTACCACCACCTGTACCACCGCCGGATGAAGTCACATTAATATTCATCGAATTCGTTGATGATAATGGAGCAGAACTTGCTGAGAGCACATAAGCACCAGCCTGATCAAAAGATATGTTCGTAAAGATTGCCATACCTTTATTAGCAGTAGCAGTAGTAACACCAGCCAGATTACCCGGACCAGCGAATTTTGAAAGAGTAACAGTACCCGAGAAAGTAGTATCCGCACAATTACCACCATTCATCGCAGCAACCTCCACCTGAAAAGGTGCATTTGCCCCAACATTCATAGGATAATTTGCAAAATTCAGGTTGATAGCCGGACCGGCACCTAAGCAACCGCCACCGCCCATTCCACCGCCATTATGCAGTGAATCGAAACGAATAATACAGTTCATCGATGGCAACGTACTTCCGCTAAATTGAAGATCATAATCTCCAACTGCAGAAACACTAACGCCCATGAAGAGTGCAAGTCCTTTGTTAAAACTAACACTTGTAGGACCACTGATTGTACCCGGACCAGCCAACACCGTAAGTGTAAGCGGACCATTAAAGGTAGTATCAATCATTCCTAAGGCATCCAATGCACCTACGAAGAGTGTATCGGGCTGACCGAATCTCATGGTATCACCACAGTTCGGATTAAACATTGACACAGCCGGACCCGAAGAACATCCCGGACCGGGAGGCAGACATGGATCGAAGGGTTGACCCTGACCGAATGCGAAAGAAGTGCAGAACATGAACATGAAAAACAGGTTCCTGAGTGTTTTTTGTAAGTGCTTTGATCTCATATTAATTTGTTTAGTTAGTGCGGTTATTACGTAAGAAATAGTATAAGGTTTCCTTGCATTTTGCTCCATTTCTGTATTTACAACTGATTTTCAAACACATACAAGCTATATTCGGATGACTTTTGCCTTGCAGTACACCCTGCTTTCTTCGTAACTTTGCGGCTCAATTTGCATCTCAAATGAAAAACGAAACGAACGTACTCACCGATCACCAGATCAGTGAAATGCTTAAAACCCTGGGGATTGAAAAAATTAACCATGGAG
>JBIIRF010000419.1:0-5192 GCA_044341715.1 Bacteroidia bacterium
GGGGTGATATCGCTGCGTTCGCAAGCGAATCAAGGGCGTTCGGGGTGATATCGCTGCGTTCGCAAGCGAATCAAGGGCGTTCGGGGTGATATCGCTGCGGTTGCAAGGGAGTCAGAAGCGCACACCTCCGAAGCGCACACCGCCGAAGCGCACACCTCCGAAGCGCACCAGGCGTTCGGGGTGATATCGCTGCGTTCGCAAGCGAATCAAGGGCGTTCAGGGTGACATAGCCGCGTTCGCGAGCACTACCCTGAAGCGCACAAGGGCCTTCTGGGTGACATAGCCGCGTTCGCGAGCTAGTCAAAAACACGGCGCCCCGGTCCAAGAGGACCGGGGCGCCGGAATTATTGAAGTTTAGACTTCAGGATTATTCTACTACAACACGGATCTTCTGTACAGAATCATTTGTACGGAACATCATAGTGTAGATACCAGAAGCCATTCCTTTAACAGATACTTCGAATTTGTTAGCGCCTTCGTCAGCGTTACGGTTCTCATTGAGTACCACGCGACCAGCAGCATCAGTCAAAGTAACAAGAACGTCTTGGTTCTTATCGCTATCGAAGCTGATGTTCAACAGATCACTAACAGGGTTCGGGTAAGCAAGGATGTTCATAGCTCCACCTTCACCGATACGTGGGCAAAGGGTGATGCTGATACCACTCAAGGTACGAATCGGACCAGTTCCGCATGCATTAGATGCACGAACAGAAATAGACAGGTTAGTATTTGGGTTAGCAGCAGCTTTCACAGTAAGATCTTTGGTACCCTGACCAGACTGGATAACGAAACCAGTTGGAACAGTCCAGGTGTAAGTAGAAGCACCAGCGATTGTTGGAACTGAGAACAAGTAGTTCTGCAGAGCGCAAAGACCGGTAGAACCAGAGATCGGAGCAGCAATACCAGGAGCACCAGAAACAGTCAGAGCACGGGTAGCACCGTTACCACAACCATTCTGAGCAAGTACAGCTACAGGACCACCAGCGAATGAACCGCTGAAGTCAACAGTAATTGAGTTGGTACCCTGACCAGAAGCGATAGAAGCACCTACTGGAACAGTCCAGAAGTAAGAAGTAGCACCAACTACACCAGCAGTTGTGTAAGCTACACCAGTTGCACCACAAACACCAGTTGACTGACCGCTGATAGCAGCAGGAGCAGCAAGGATGTTCAGGCTTACGTTACGTGAACGAACAGGACTTGAACCGCAAGCGTTAGAAGCAAATACTGTCAATGGACCACCAGTGAATCCAGCACCGTAAGCTACACTGATGATGTTAGTACCCTGACCAGATACGATAGACGCACCAGCAGGAACAGACCAAGTGTAAGTATCAGCACGGAATACAGAAGCTACAGAGTAAGTAACTGTTTCACCAGGACAAGCTTTAGCAGCACCGGAGATAGAGCTAGGAGTTACAGGAGTAGACAACTGAACAGAGATACCAAGGCAGCTAGGAGCACCGCTTCCACAGCTATTGCTGTTGTTAGCAGTTACACAGATATTTCCAACAACACCATTGTGGATGTTGGTGAAAGGCCAGCTAACAGTAATGCTGGTAGTACCTTGACCAGAGATCAGAGTTGTACCTGCAGGAACTGTCCATGTGTAAGAAGTAGCACCAACAACCGGAGCAATGCTATAAGTGATAGCGATGTTGTTCGGGTTACACAATGCAGCAGGACCAGAGATTGCACCTGGTGAAGCAGGAAGCGCCTGGATTGTTACAGTGAGTGAGCTGGTAGCAGGTGAACAGAAGATAGGAGCATCAGTAGTCAGTGTAAGAGTAACTGAACCGTTAGCGATATCATTTGGACCTGGGATATAAGTAGCATTCAATACTGAAGCGCTTGGTGAGAATGTACCATCACCACCGCCATTACTCCATGTACCGTTAGTAGCACCACCACCGATAGAACCGTTCAGAGAAACGTTCTGACCAGCACAGATAGTTTGGTTAGCACCAGCGTTAGCAGTTGGAGGATTAGAACATCCGCAACCTTCGTCGATAGAACCATCACAGTTATCATCGATCAGGTTACCGCAGATTTCAGTAGCAGCAGGATTAACTGCAGCATTGTTATCGTTACAATCACCTGAGTTAGTTACATAACCAACCGGAGCAGAAGTAGCACAAGTAGTTACGCTGTTAGAAGCATCACCATAGGTATCAGCATCAACATCAGCATAGTAAGTGAATGTTGGAAGACCATCATCAGTTAAACCGTTACAGTTGTCATCGATGTTGTTACAAACTTCAGCAGCACCTGGGTTAACAGCAGCGTTGTTATCGTCGCAGTCACCAGCTACAGCTACATAACCTACAGGAGCAGAGCAACCGGTAGTAGTAACAGCAGAGTTACCATAGTTGTCACCGTCAGCATCAGCATAGTAAGTGTTCAGAACACCTTCGTCAGTTGATCCATCGCAATCGTCATCGATTGAGTTACAAACTTCAGTAGCACCTGGGTTAACAGCAGCGTTAGCATCGTTACAATCAGTTGCATCAGCTACATAACCTACTGGAGCAGAACAAGCCTGAACAGAAACAGAAGCATCACCATAAGTATCACCGTCAGCATCAGCATAGAAAGTGCTCAATACACCTTCGTCAGTTGATCCGTCGCAATCATCATCGATTGAGTTACATACTTCAGTAGCACCTGGGTTAACAGCAGCGTTAGCATCGTTACAATCAGTTGAATTAGCTACATAACCTACTGGAGCAGAACAAGCCTGAACAGTAACAGAAGCATCACCATAAGTATCACCGTCAGCATCAGCATAGAAAGTAGAAGTTACACCTTCGTCAGTTGATCCATCGCAATCGTCATCGATTGAGTTACAAACTTCAAGAGCTCCAGGATTAACCGCAGCGTTGTTGTCATCACAATCAGTTGAGTTCAATACATAACCTACAGGCTGAGCACAGTTAGTAACTGAAACTGCAGCGTTACCATAAGTATCACCGTCAGCATCAGCATACCAGGTAGAAACAGTTACACCTTCATCAGTCTGACCATCACAGTCATCATCGATGTTGTTACACTGCTCAGGAGCACCTGGGAAGATAGAGTTAGAAGCATCGTTACAGTCAGTGTTATTAGTTACTGAACCGAAGATTGGAGTACAAGAAGATACACCAGTTGCAGAAGCATCTCCGAAACCGTCACCGTCAGCATCTACATAATAAGTGAGGAATGTAAGACCATCATCAGTTAAACCGTTACAGTTATCATCGATGTTGTTACATACTTCAGCAGCACCTGGGTTAACAGCAGCGTTGTTATCATCGCAGTCACCTGCAACAGCTACATAACCTACTGGAGCACCATTACAAGTAGAAACTGAAGAAGCAGCGTTACCATAAGTATCACCGTCAGCATCAGCAAAGTAAGTTACGAAAGTAAGACCATCATCAGTTAAACCGTTACAGTTGTCATCGATGTTGTTACATACTTCAGCAGCACCTGGGTTAACAGCAGCGTTATTATCGTCGCAGTCACCACCAACAGTTACAGAACCTACAGGAGCAGCACAGAAGTTTCCGAGCAATGCACCACCATAAGTATCACTATCAAGATCAGCATAGTAATCAGCGAATACTAAACCTTCGTCAGTTGAACCATCGCAATCATCATCGATTGAGTTACAAACTTCAGCAGCACCTGGGTTAATTGCAGCATTATTATCATTACAATCACCAGAAACTGTAACATATCCTACCGGAGCTCCGTTACAAGTAGAAACTGAAGAAGCAGTATTACCATAAGTATCACCGTCAGCATCAGCATAGTAAGTTACGAAAGTAAGACCATCATCAGTTAAACCGTTACAGTTGTCATCGATATTGTTACATACTTCAGCAGCACCTGGGTTGATAGCGCCATTAGTATCGTCGCAATCAGTAGCATCAGCTACATAACCTACAGGAGCACCGTTACAAGTAGAAACTGAAGATGCAGAGTTACCATAAGTATCATTATCAGCGTCAGCATAATAAGTTACAAATGTAAGACCGTCATCAGCAGTACCATCGCAATCATCATCAATAGTGTTACAAACTTCAGTAGCACCTGGGTTGATAGCAGCATTGTTATCGTTACAGTCACCACCAACAGCAACAGAACCTACAGGAGCAGCGCAGAAGTTTCCGAGCAATGCACCACCATAAGTATCACCGTCAAGATCAGAATAGTAATCAGCATATACTAAACCTTCATCAGTTGATCCATCGCAATCATCGTCGATAGAGTTACAAACTTCAATAGCACCAGGATTAACTGCTGCATTGTTATCATCGCAATCAGTGTTGTTAGTAGAAGTTCCTACAGGCTGAGTACAAGCAAGAATAGCTGCACCGGCACCGTAAGTATCACCATCACCATCTGCATAGTAAGTGTTTTGAACACCTTCGTCAGTTGAACCGTCGCAATCATCATCGATAGAGTTACAAACTTCAGTAGCACCTGGGTTAACAGCTGCATTGTTATCGTTGCAATCACCACCAACAGTTACAGAACCTACAGGAGCAGCACAGAAGTTTCCGAGCAATGCACCACCATAAGTATCAAGATCAAGATCAGCATAGTAATCAGCGAATACTAAACCTTCGTCAGTTGAACCATCGCAATCATCGTCGATAGAGTTACAAACTTCAGTAGCACCTGGATTAACGGCAGCATTATTGTCGTTACAGTCACCGTCAAGAGTTACTGAACCGGCAATTGGAGCACAAGAAGAGGTAGCAGCACCGGCACCAAATCCGTCGTTATCACCATCTACATAGTAATTCAGGAAGGTCAGACCTTCGTCTGTTTGTCCGTCGCAATCGTCGTCAATACTATTGCAACTTTCCAATGCAGATGGGTTGATCGCCGCATTACCATCGTTACAGTCCTGATCATTGGCTACAAAACCAACAGGAGCCGTACAGGCCTGCGTAGGTGCATTAAGGTTACCGAAACCATCACCGTCAGTATCAGCATAGAAAGTCAGCAATACGCCTTCATCTGTCTGACCGTCGCAATCATCGTCGATGGTATTACACACCTCAGCAGCACCGGGATTTACAGCACTGTTGTTGTCATTACAGTCATTATTGATTGTGGTAAATCCGATAGGAGCAGTACAAGCCTGAACCGTTCCGGTAGCAGCACCAAAACCATCACCGTCAGCATCAGGATAGAAT
>JBIIRF010000191.1:0-5186 GCA_044341715.1 Bacteroidia bacterium
TCGAAAAGGATTTGCTAATCTTGCACCTGAATGTCGTTTGGTAAGGTAATTAGGAAAACTATGAAGAGTTTAATAGCGTATTTTAAATCGGGAAAAATCGAGCATGTTTTAGTAGTTGGCTTGATTTTCCGGTTAGTGGCGGCCGTCTTTTCGAAGGGGTATGGTATGCATGATGATCATTATCTGGTGATCGAGGCGGGACAGAGTTTTGCCGATGGCTTCGATTATAATAATTGGTTGCCATGGAATAATGATGGTGTGCCTTCAGGTCATAGCTGGTTTTATGTGGGTATTCATTTTTGTATTTTCAAATTGCTGAATTTTCTGGGTGTGGATGATCCTCAGTCGAAGATGTATGTGATTCGTACCATTCATGCTTTTTATTCGCTGTTGTCTGTTTATTGGTCGTATCGGATTATGCAGTTGGTGAGTACTGAAAAAGCTGCTGTCCGGGTGGCGTGGATGATGGCGTTACTTTGGTTTATTCCGAATGCGAGTGTGCGAAATCTGGTAGAGTGGGTGTGTTTGCCTCCTCTGATTCTTTCAGTATATTATATGATAAAGGCTGAAAGGGCAGATGATTTAAAGAAGTACTTTTTTGTTTCGGGATTGTTCGCGGGAGTGGCAATGGGAATTCGCTTTCAGGTGATTTTTTTCCTGGCAGGGTCAGGTTTGTATCTGTTGTCGCGAATGAAATTATGGCAAGGCATCGTGATGTTTTCAGGTTTCGTTCTGGCATTTTTCCTGACACAAAGTGCAGATCTGTTCTTCTATGGTCGCCCATTTGCTGAAGTGACGAATTATATCAATTATAATATCATTCATTCTACTACCTATTTTGATCAACCATGGTATACCTATTTCCTTACCATCGGTGGGATGCTGATTCCTCCGGTGAGTGTTTTCCTGATGATGGGCTACGTGAAAGGGTTTAAAAAATTATTGGTTATTACTCTTCCTGCATTGGTGTTCTTTGCATTTCACTCGTATTTCCCGAATAAGCAGGAACGATTTATTCTGCCTTTTATTCCATTCTTTATTATGGCCGGTATTGCCGGTTGGGAGGCTTGGCGGGCAGAGAAAAAAGTTTCGGGATTTGAATCGGGTAGCTGGAAGTTTTTCTGGGTGTTGAATGCATTGGGACTAATTGTCCTGACTACCACATATACAAAGCGTTCAATGGTGGAGGGGATGTATTATCTCTATAAGCAACCTGATTTTAATAATTTTATTATGGATGTGAGTCATAAGAGTGCTCCGATCTGGCCGCCACAATTTTATACCGGTAAATGGAATAAAGGATATTGTATTTATCAGGAGTATCCGGTTGAGAGGCTGAAGGCAGATTTGGATAAAAAGCCGGCGAATTTCCCCAATTATGTTTTGTTTTTCCAGGAAGTGAATATTGGTTACCGTATCGCAGACTTTAAGAGGAAAACCGGTTACACAATTGAATATTGTCATATTGCACAGCCCAGTTATTTCGATGCTTTACTGCATTGGCTGAATCCACGAAATAAAAATGAGCCGGTGTTCATTTTCAAAATTGTTTCTGCTTCGTGACCTGACTATCCTAACTTTCTTTCGGATGGGATTTTGCTTTTTTTGTTCTTTCTCTCCAGATGCTGATTGCAATAGATGATTTTTTTTGTAAATGTTATTCACTGATTTTTATAAATATAAAGTCTGGAGTTTTATTGCAAAAATTGATGATGGGCTCTTTTTTTCAGATACTTTTTAAATATTTAGTGTCTTGTTTGTTTTGGAATGATAACCACGTCACGAACTGATCTGCAATTTAAAATTTATCAGGCTGAAACCTTTTTTTCTGACCTTTGTTCCCTTCGTATGATCATCACCTTAATCTCCGGTACCAACAGAACAAATAGTCTTACGCATCGATTCGCAGCTATCTATGGAGAGATGTTGCGTGGGCAAGGCGCTGAAGTGCGTTTCCTTCCTTTGACGGATCTTCCAGTGGAAATCCTGTTGCCGGAAGTCTATGAAAAGGACCAGAAACCATTGCCCATTCTTGAATTACAGGAGCAATATTTTGTTCAGGCAGAAAAGTTTGTTTTCATTTTTCCTGAATATAATGGCAGTATTCCGGGTGTTTTGAAATTGCTCATCGACGGACTTGATCCGAAATTGTCTTTTAAAGGGAAAAAAGCGTCAATGATCGGTCTAGCCACCGGAAGAGCAGGAAATTTACGCGGACTGGATCATCTAGCCTCGATACTTCAACATATGCAAGTAATGGTGATGCCTTATTTATTGCCGGTTAGTCGTGTCCAGTCAGAATTTGTTGGGGAGAATGGATTCAGTGAGAACACGCTGAAGGTTGTTCAGGATCACGTTAACCGAACAATAAGTATGTAGGAGTTTTTCATTGAGAGAGCTCTTTTCAAGTAAAAGATATAGTCGCAGACCCTGCTTTTGTGCCTACTTAATCGCATATCTCACCGAAAGCCCAACATCACTACCCCAAAAATTAGTGATACCTATTAAATTGATGGCCGGTTTCCAGTCGAGGCTTAGATTCAGCGGGATATTGGAGAATGTATATTCCAGACCTAGTTGACCATCAATACCTACCACCATGCGGGTGTCATCATAGCGATCGTCATTCCACCAGGGACTTCTCTTACGATCCCAAAAACCAATGTGACCGCCACCACCGAAGTAAAAATTGAACCCTGGATCATTAAACACCGGATAACTAACCTGATAGAGTCCGGTAATATTAACACCACCCCAACGGGTATATAAAATGCCTTCCAGACTTCTGTCTTCATTTAAAAAGTGCCGAACAGTTAATCCTGCCCCGCCATTCAGCCGCAATCCGATGGCTGTACGATAGTTGCTTTGGGCAATTGCACTTGAACTAAGACCTAAGAAGGCTGTAATCAGTATATTAACTAATACTTTGGAGGTGATTTTCATTCTGCAAATGTATAAGCCGAAGTCTGCTTTTGTGTTGTCAGAAATCGGATTTGTTCATCATTATTTCAGAACGTTATTAACAATAATTTCTTGCCTTCTATCTGAGTAAACATTTCGTGAATCTTTCGTTTTAGTTTAAATTGCAGATAATCAAATTGTTAATCTTGTTTTTCCTGAGATTTCAGCCATTTCATCATTCGACAAATAGTTCTACGATAAATACCTGCCATTTTTCCTTTTAAAAATTATTTGTTTCCTTTGTCCTTCATTGAAAACTGTTTAACGTACGTGCCCATATGATCAAGAAAACCTTAAGCCTGCTACTGATCCTCACACTCTCCATGATCAGTGGATTTGCTCAGGAAACAACTACGAAAGCCCCACCTAAGAGCAAGACCCAGAAGGCGGATAAGTTTTTCAAAATTGGAGAATATTTTACTGCTTCTACCTACTACAAGAAAGCGTTCACGAAGTTCAAGAAGAGCGAGGACAAAAGCCGTGCTGCATTCCATGCCGGTGAGTGTGCCCGTTTGATGGGAAATAATGTTGAAGCTGAAGATTGGTATGGTAAAGCTGTAAAAGCAAAGTATAAAGATCCAATCGGCTTGTTGCGTTATGCAGATGCTTTGAAAGCGAATGGTAAATATGCTGAAGCAATTGCTCAGTACAATGCCTATAAAGAAAAGAACCCATCAGATCCTAAAGCTGGTGTTTCTGTAAAAAATACAGAGACAGCTCAAGGATGGAAAGATAAACCAACCCGTCACCGGATTGATAATCTTTCAGCAATCAATACCAAGTATTATGAATTCGCTGTATGTGAGAATCCTGCTGTGAAAAACAGTTTGGTATTCTCTTCATCCCGTGAAGAATCTAAAGGAAGTAAAAACGATGGATGGTACGGCGAAAAGTTCTTCGATTTGTTCCAGACTTCAATGGATAACAATGCAAAATGGAGCACTCCTACGGCATTTCCTGGTCCTGCAAATACAGAGTATTCTGATGGAGCTGCTTGTTTTGATGCAAGTGGTAAAGTAATGTACTACACTACTTGTCCTAACAGCAAGGATAAAAATACTCAGTGCAAAATCATGATGACTACCATGGCCGATGGCAAATGGGGTGATGCTGTTGCACTTCCTTTTAACAGTGATACTTATACCTGTGGTCATCCATGTCTTTCTGCAGATGGTAAACTTCTGTTCTTCTCTTCGGATATGCCAGGAGGAATGGGTGGAAAAGATATCTGGGTTTCTGCATATGATGGCAGTGCCTGGGGAACTCCAACCAACCTCGGTTCAGGTGTGAATACTGACGGTGATGAAATGTTCCCTACTATGGGTAAAAATGGTCGCCTTTATTTCGCATCAAACGGTAAGCCTGGAATGGGTGGTCTCGATATGATGTACACTACCAACGAAGGTGGTGTATGGGCGGAAGCAACTAACCTTAAATCACCAATGAACTCCAGCGGTGATGACTTTGGTCTGATCTGGAATACTGAAACTACCGGTTACTTCACTTCTAACCGCGATGGCGGAAAAGGAATGGATGATATCTACTCTTTCCTTGTTCCTCCTGTAAAGCTGGCTGTTGGTGGTCGTGTTTATGATACTGATACCAAAGAGAGCCTTCAGGGTGCTACAGTTGAACTCTTCGGTTCAGATGGTAC
Source organism: Bacteroidia bacterium (assembly GCA_044341715.1). GTDB lineage: Bacteria > Bacteroidota > Bacteroidia > AKYH767-A > OLB10 > JAJTFW01. The sequence goes on from JBIIRF010000191.1 coordinate 4,616, forward strand.
TTCATTAAGCGTTCAGACTGGTGCTGATGGTATGTATCGTTATGAATTGAAACCAAACGTGAAATATAAAGTTTCTGCTTCCTTCACAGGCTACCTTACTAAGTTCCACGAACTTTCTACAGTAGGTCTGGAAGAAGATCAGGACTTCCTGAAAGATTTCGATTTCCCATTGAAGTCTACTGCGAAACCTATTACTGTTCCTGAAATTTTCTACGATCTTGATAAATCAACCCTGCGTCCTGAGTCTAAGAAAGCACTGGATGGTCTGATCACTGTATTAAATGATAACCCAACCATCACTATCAAGTTGACATCACACACTGACTACCGTGCTGACGACAACTATAACATGAAACTTTCTGAGCGTCGTGCGAAGAGCGTTATGGATTACCTGATTGCTAAAGGTGTTCCTGCAGATCGTCTGACATTCGAAGGAAAAGGTGAAACAACACCTAAAGCAGTGGAGAATGATGAAGAATATCTTCCATTCAAAACTGGTGATGTGTTAACCAAAGAATTCATCGACAAACTGGAAAGCAGAGAGTTAAAAGAGAAGGCTCACCAGTACAAT
>JBIIRF010000192.1:0-5176 GCA_044341715.1 Bacteroidia bacterium
TATCTGATTGGCTTGTTTCAAATTCTTCAGAGGTGTCTTCTTGTAATGTTGTGAAGGGATTTTTAAATGTAGTAGTGCGCCCGGAAGCCTGGTTGAGGATCTTCGCGGAGGCTTGCCATGATACAGCTTACTTCGAACATAAAGCTGACAAAAACACACTTCAACATCCGGTATTGGTCGAGTACAGTTCCCCAAATACCAATAAGCCTTTGCACTTGGGTCATATGCGGAATATCCTTCTGGGATACAGTGTGGCTGAAATTTTGAAGGCAACCGGTAACCCGGTAATGAAAGTTAACCTTGTAAACGATCGGGGTATTCACATTTGCAAATCGATGCTTGCATGGAAATTGTCGGGCAATGGGGAAACACCTGAGTCCGCCGGTTTGAAGGGGGATCACCTGGTTGGTAAATACTATGTTGTTTTCGATAAGATGTACAAGGCCGAAGTGGATGAACTCAAAGCTTCAGGTGTGGGTGAGGAGGATGCTAAGAAAAAGGCGCCTGTAATGCTCGCGGCTCAGGAAATGTTGAGGAAGTGGGAGGAAGGCGATGCTGATACGGTGGCTCTTTGGAAGATGATGAATGGCTGGGTGTATGATGGATTTGATGTTACTTATGGACTTTTAGGCGTCGATTTTGATAAGTTTTATTATGAGTCGGAGACATATATTCTTGGAAAAGAGATAGTTGCAGATGGTTTGGCCAAAGGTGTCTTTTTCAAAAAGGAGGATGGTTCTGTTTGGGTTGATTTAACAGATGAAGGCCTCGACCAGAAACTATTATTGAGAAGCGATGGAACCAGTGTGTATATCACCCAGGATCTTGGGACTGCCCGCTTGCGGTATGAACAGACGAAGTTCAGCCGCCTGATTTATGTGGTGGGTAATGAACAAGACTACCATTTTAAAGTGCTGAAGTTGATCCTTAAGAAGATGGGGTACTCATGGTGGCAGGATTTGTATCATCTTTCCTATAATATGGTGGATCTTCCAAGTGGTAAGATGAAGTCGAGGGAAGGTACTGTTGTGGATGCTGATGAGTTGATGAATGATATGATTTCCGGTGCGGCAGCAATTACACGTGAGTTAGGGAAGATTGAAGATTTTGAATCAGCTGAAGCAGAAGCACTCTATAAAATGATTGGTCTGGGTGCATTAAAGTATTTTATTCTCAAAGTTGATCCGGAGAAAAGGATGTTGTTTAATCCGGAGGAGTCAATTGACTTCAATGGAAATACCGGGCCGTTTATCCAATATTCTTATGCTCGTATTCGCTCTGTAGTCAGGAAAGGAGAGAAGTATCCAGAATTTTCAGATATAGCAGGATTTAATGCAGGTGAATATACCGGCATGAATGAGAAAGAAAAAGAGTTGGTAAAGTGGATGTTGAAATATCCATTTGTGCTGGGTGAAGCTGCTGATCGGTTTAGCCCGGCTGTGTTGGCGAATTATACATATGAACTGGCAAAGACATTTAATCAATTCTATCATGAATGTCCGATTGTTGATGCAGCGGCAGTAGACACTACCCGTTTTCGTCTTCAGTTGTGTCAACTCTGTGCAGATCTGATCCAACGGGCCTTGCATTTATTAGGAATCGGAGTACCTGAACGCATGTAATTATTAAACACGATATGGATATACGTTTATCAAGATTTGTTTTAATTGTTATTGCAGTTGTTGTAGTGAATGTGTTGTTGATATTTACCGTTTCAGGTGTAGGGAGTGTGTACCCTTCAACGGTAATTGCTGAAAATTTAAAGTTGCAGGAAGGTGATTTGGTTTTTCGCTCCGGACATGGAATCATCAGTGATTGGTTTCGTCGTTGTTGTTTGGAAGACCCTTCTTTCAGTCACGCCGGAATTTTAATTAAAAAGAATGATGCTGATTTCGTTGTCCATCTTCAGCAAACCGCCAGTGACGGATCTTTGAAAATGGAAAAGTTAAGCGACTTTTGGTCAGAACGAACCTGTAAAGGCGGTGCTGTATATCGGTTGGATATTTCAGAAGTTGAGTTCGATAAAGTAAAAGCAGAAGTAATGTTGGATTTACAAAATGGTGTTCAGTTTGATGAGAATTTTAATCTGGATGACGATACTAAAATGTATTGTTCAGAGTGGATCCGGAATAAATTAATTCATTCTACCGGTGACCCATCTTATTTTCCAATTACAAATGCCGGTGATTTCGCATACATTGCTCCTGATAATCTGTACTTGAATAATCATGCACAGTTAATCTATAAATTTGAAAACTAATGAAAAAGCTCCTGGTCATTTTATTTCTGCCTGCTTTGTTTTGGATGTCCTGTAAACAGGATGTTGGTCCTCGCCCGGTGGCTGAAAAGTTTCTTATGGCTATGCAGGCTCATCAATATGAAGAGGCCGGCAAGTATGGTACTGATGAAACGTTGAAGCTGTTGAAGCAATTTGAAAAAATCGAAAAGTTAAATGGTCTTGATTCTTCAATGGAGTCAACCGGAAAAATAACGATCCTTTCAGAGGATATTAAAGGTAAAACTGCTGTCGTTTATTTTAAAGAGGAAGGGAATGACCTGGAACAGCATATCACCTTGCAGAAAGTTGATGTAGATGGTCACCCGGTTTGGAGAGTAGCCTTGAAGAAGGAAGAAATTCGTTTGATGCAGGAACCAGTCTGATTTATTAGGGTTTTTATTGCCGCTGATTCAGTAATCCTTCGTAATTTTATTGCAAATTATAGCTTATGTTAGTGAGTTTCGATCAATTGCCGGATAGTGCAAGACTTTGGATATTTCAATCGTCAACCCGTTTGTCAGGTGAAGTTGCTGAGGATTTACAGAGGGTGGCTGAGTCATTTGTCGATAACTGGACTGCACATCAGTCTGCCTTGCATGGTGCTGTTGTGATCGTTGACCAGCTTTTTCTTGTAGTTGCAGTTGACGAAAAAATTACCGGGGCAAGCGGTTGTTCAATTGATAAATTAAATCAATTCATGCGCGGACGTGAACAGGCCATGAATGTGAAATGGTTCGATCGCCTCCTGGTTTCGTATAAGGATGCAAATGGAAATTCTCATCAACTACGATTGGCTTCAATCGAAGAAAAATTGCAATCTGGCGAACTGAATGCAGAATCATTAGTGTATGACACTACCATTGAAAATGTAGGAGCCTTCAGAAGTCGATTTATTTCTCCTCTTAAAAATACCTGGTTGAACCGTTATCAGATTGCCGGCTGATGTTGCCATTCATTCCAATAACATTAAAAGGCTGGACACGTACTTTGTGCAGAGTCCTTATTCTGTTATTGCTTTTTTACCTCGCGTTTAAAGGATTTCAACTGTACCTAAGCTGGCACTTTGAGCATCCCATTCAGCCTTCGAAACCTTAATGATCATCTTTCGCTGCACTTTTACGGATTCGCATATTGAGCAGTTCAACAATGAGAGAGAAGGCCATCGCAAAGTAAATGTATCCTTTTGGTACTTCATAATGGAAGGCTTCAATAGATAACATAAAGCCGATCATTAAAAGGAACGATAATGCCAACATTTTAATAGTAGGGTGTCGGTTTACAAAGTCAGAAACCGATTTGGCAGCTGCTAACATAACAAGCATTGAAACAATAACTGCGAGTATCATGATACTTACATGATCAACCAAACCTACTGCTGTTAAAATTGAATCAAAGGAGAATACAATATCCAGACCTACAATTTGTGCAATAGCTGCATTCATGGTCAGTTTCTTTGTTCCGCTTCCTTCCAGATGTTCTTCTTTGCTGATCTTAGCATGGATTTCACTGGTGCTTTTTGCCATGAGGAATAATCCGCCTACCAATAAAACTATATCTCTGCCACTGAATTCATGATTCATAATTGTGATAAATGGTTCTTTTAGGCTAACGATCCAGCTGATACTGAAAAGTAATCCAATGCGAATCAATAAAGCCATACTTAAGCCAATGCGACGCGCTTTTTCCTGCTGATTTAGCGGGAGCTTTCCAGCCAGAATCGATATGAATATGATGTTATCAATTCCTAAGACGATTTCCATGATGATCAGAGTCACCAATCCGATGAGTCCGTCAACCGTAAAAATATGTGCTAATTCCGCTTCCATGTGCTGCTTTTCTATTTGGAGGGCAAAGATAGTTTTAGTTCTATGATTTGTGAACTTTGGAGCAATGCTTCCTGAGTTTGAATGTTAGCAATCGACATTATTTGCTGAAATTCAATTTGTTGCAAAAGTCATCTTAACAACTTGGATTCCTTTTTAACCCAGAATCAATAGCAGTCTTGCAGAGTTGGAGCAAACAAAAAAAGGAACCTTCTCAGATCCCTTTTGTCGGGGTGGCCAGATTTGAACTGACGACCTCCAGCACCCCATGCTGGCGCGATACCGGGCTACGCTACACCCCGAATTGGAGGCGCAAAATTAGCGGAATTTGAATCGAATGCCAAATTTTTCGCTCTTGCATTCGTTTCAGGTTGTGAAATACGCTATTTGGCATAAAATATATTAACTTAATCAGATTGATGATGTTGAATGATTTGAATCAACCTAGCTTTGCACCCGTTATGAAAAATCTACTGAGTTTATTGTTGCTGATCTGCTGTTTTAGTCAGGGTATGGCGCAAGAGTCTTCCGATAAAGCCACGGTAAGTGGATATGTGAAGGATTCTATTTCCGGTGAATCTTTGTTGGGTGCTACAGTTTACATAAAGGAGCTCGATAAAGGTGCTGTAGCGAATACTTATGGTTTCTTCTCTATGACCATACCAAAAGGTGAATATACCGTCATCATCAATTTTGTCGGTTACCGTGCGAAGGTGATGAAATTGAATCTTCGTTCCAATACCACATTAAATGTAGATATGCCACCTGCCTATATAGAGACGCAGGAGGTGACAATTACGGGGGAGAAGAAAGATAAAAATGTTCAGAGTACAGATATGGGACGAGTAGAGCTGGATGTAGAAAAAATAAAAAGTCTACCAGCTCTGTTGGGAGAAGTGGATATTTTGAAAACAATTCAATTATTACCGGGTGTGCAGGATGCCGGTGAAGGAAATTCAGGGTTTTATGTGCGTGGTGGTGGTCCCGATCAGAATTTGATTTTGCTGGATGAAGGTGTTGTTTATAATGCAGCCCATTTATTCGGTTTCTTTTCGGTGTTTAATCCGGATGCAGT
>JBIIRF010000193.1:0-5175 GCA_044341715.1 Bacteroidia bacterium
ATGTCGAGCAGACGCTTATAAGAACATAACTGGAACTGCTCACGTGCTTTTTTATTCACGTGTGGTGAGCGAAGAACGGTATAGATCTTTTTCTCAGTTGGCAGTGGAATTGGTCCGCTGACAACAGCTCCTGTTGGCTTCACTGTCTTTACGATTTTCTCAGCAGATTTATCTACCAGATTGTAGTCGTAAGACTTTAATTTAATTCTGATTCTTTGGCTCATTTTATAAGAACGGTGTTGAGAGGCTTATTGATTAATTATACCTTTTCAGCTGCAGCTTTACCTTTTGCTTTTGCAATTACTTCTTCTGCGATGTTACGTGGAGCCTCTGCATAGTGAGAGAATTCCATTGTTGACGATGCACGACCTGAAGTAATGGTACGAAGAGCAGTTACATATCCAAACATTTCAGACAGTGGAACTTTTGCTTTCACTACCTGTGCTCCGGCACGTGAATCCATTCCTTCCATTTGTCCGCGACGACGGTTAAGGTCACCTACTACATCACCCATGTTTTGCTCCGGAGTAATTACCTCCAGTTTCATGATCGGCTCGAGCAGAATTGGTTTAGCTTTTGGAAGTGCTTCACGGAACGCAGTGCGTGCACAAATTTCAAAAGACAGAGAATCGGAGTCAACGGTGTGGTATGAACCGTCGATCAAACGTACTTTCATTGTCTGTACCTGGAAGCCGGCGAGTACACCGTTTACCATTGCAGACTTAAATCCTTTTTCAACTGCAGGGATGAATTCACGTGGGATATTACCACCTGTGATTTCATTCGCAAACTGAAGACCACCGTTTTTATCGTTTGCTTCAAAATCTGCATCTGCCGGAGAAATAACAAACTTGATATCGGCGAATTTACCGCGACCACCTGTTTGTTTCTTATATACTTCACGGTGTTCAACTGAACCTGTGATTGCTTCTTTGTAATTTACCTGTGGAGCACCCTGGTTAACTTCCACTTTGAACTCACGACGCAAACGGTCAACGATGATTTCAAGGTGCAACTCACCCATTCCACTGATAATTGTCTGGCCACTGTCTTCGTCTGATTTCACACGGAAGGTTGGATCTTCTTCAGCTAATTTACCTAAAGCAGTTCCCAGTTTATCCAAATCCCCTTGAGTTTTTGGTTCGATCGCAAGACCGATTACAGGCTCTGGGAAGTTCATTGCTTCCAATACGATCGGAGCATCTTCAGAACAAAGTGTATCACCAGTTTTGATGTCTTTAAATCCTACAGCAGCACCGATATCACCAGCCTCAATGAATGGAATCTGATTTTGTTTATTTGCGTGCATCTGGAAAAGACGGGAGATACGCTCCTTGTTGCCCGAACGGGTATTCAGAATGTATGAACCTGCATCCAAACGGCCAGCGTAGCAACGGAAATAAGCTAAACGTCCTACGAATGGATCAGTAGCAATCTTGAACGCAAGAGCAGTGAACGGCTCCTTAGCATCCGGACGACGAGTCACCTCTTCACCGGTATCAGGATTTGTTCCTGTAATGTTATTCTTATCCATTGGTGATGGCATTAACTCCATCACGTAATCAAGCATTGTTTGTACACCTTTGTTCTTGAAAGCAGAACCACAAAGCATCGGAACCACTTTATTCGCCACACAAGCCTGACGAAGTGCAGTTAAAATTTCTGCTTCACTGATAGATGTTGGATCATCGAAATACTTCTCCATGATCTTATCATCGAACTCAGCACATGCTTCCAACAACTTCTCACGGTATTCTTTCGCCTCATCCATCATATCAGCTGGAATCGGAACTTCAGAAAAAGTCATTCCCTGATCAGCTTCATTCCATACGATACCACGGAAATTCACCAGATCAACTACACCTTTAAAAGTTTCCTCAGCACCAATTGGCAACTGAAGTGGAAGAGCGTTACCACCCAGTACTTCACGAACCTGACGAACTACGTTCAGGAAGTCAGCACCGGCACGGTCCATTTTATTTACGAAACCGATACGGGTAACATTGTAATTATTTGCAAGGCGCCAGTTTGTCTCTGACTGCGGCTCAACACCATCAACAGACGAAAACAAGAACACCAGACCATCCAATACACGCAGGGAGCGGTTTACCTCAACGGTAAAATCCACGTGACCCGGAGTATCGATGATGTTGATTTTATATTTGTTATTACGGTAATTCCAAAAAGCCGTAGTAGCAGCTGAAGTAATTGTAATACCACGCTCCTGCTCCTGAACCATCCAGTCCATTGTAGCAGCACCGTCATGCACCTCACCGATTTTGTGATTCACACCGGTGTAGTACAGAATACGCTCCGTTGTGGTTGTCTTACCGGCATCAATGTGTGCAGCGATACCGATGTTCCGCACATATCTTAAATCTTTTACGTCCTGTGACATTTTATTATTGTGGTATTACTTCTTAAAGTATTATTTTATTTTTTTTAATCTACTAAACACGGAAGTGAGAGAATGCTTTGTTCGCATCCGCCATACGGTGCGTATCATCTTTCTTCTTCACAGCAGCGCCTTCACCTTTCGATGCAGCGATGATTTCGCCGGCCAATTTATCTGCCATGCTTTTCTCGTTGCGCTTACGTGCATATAAAATCATCCATTTGATCCCAACTGAAATTTTACGGTCAGGACGTACTTCTGAAGGAATCTGGAATGTAGCTCCACCCACACGGCGGCTCTTTACTTCCACAGCAGGCATCACGTTGTTCAACGCAGTGCGCCATGTTTCCAGTCCGCTTTCCTTGGTACGGTTTTCCACTTTCTCAAGTGCATCGTAAAACAATTTAAAGCCTGTACCTTTTTTACCTGAGTACATCAGCATATTCACGAAACGGGTTACCAGCGGATCGTTAAATTTCGGGTCCGGCAGAATCGGGCGTTTCTTTGGTTTGGTCTTCCTCATGGATCAGAAGTATATTTTATCTGATTTATTAATTATTTTTTTCCTTTTGTTGCTGGTGCTGCACCTGGTTTCGGGCGCTTAGTACCGTATTTAGAGCGACGTTGATTACGTCCATCAACTCCTGATGTATCCAATGCACCACGAATGATGTGATAACGTACTCCTGGAAGATCTTTCACCCTGCCGCCACGGATCATCACGATACTGTGCTCTTGCAGGTTATGTCCTTCACCCGGAATGTAAGCGGTTACCTCGAACTTGTTTGTTAAACGTACACGGGCAACTTTACGCATCGCCGAATTTGGCTTCTTTGGTGTAGTTGTGTAAACACGAGTGCAAACTCCACGACGCTGAGGACATGAAGCAAGCGCAGGCGATTTACTTTTATCAACCAATGCCTGGCGACCTTTGCGAACTAACTGTTGAATTGTTGGCATTCTTAATTTTTTTCAGTTCTGGATCAGTGAATTAGATACACTATACCCCCAAAAAGGGAGTGCAAAGATACATAAGGAAATGATTAAAGCAAGTTCTTTTTCAAAATATTTATGAAACAGGGGGTTATGTTTATTGAATTCGCTTTATTTTTCTTCAAAATACCCATAACATGTAAATTTATTTACTTAATAAACAAATACTTACAACTTTTACACAGACTTTATTATTATTCAAAACAACCAATTACTTGTTCAAAGCGTCCTGTAAGTACAAACAGCCCTAAACCAATCACCATGTTTAAAAGAAACCACCTCTATTCTTTACTTTTAGTACTATTTCTGACCCCATTTAATAGCTTCAGCTCACACCTTATGGGCGGTGAAATAACCTGGACTTGTGACGGTTCAGGCAACTTCATTTTTCGGGTAAAACTGTATCGCGATTGCAATGGAATTCCGGGTCCATCAGGAATAAATTTGTCGACGAATGCCCCAATCGGTTCAATATCATGTGCTTTGATTCAGCAGAACGACATTAGCCCTGTGGGTACAGGGTGTCCAACCTGCAGTAATCCAATGGGCTACACCTCTGCGACCGAGGAATTTATTTATGAATCAGCCCCTACAAATTTAAACGGGACAATTCCACCAGCCGGATGGTATTTCTTTTATTCAGATTGTTGTCGGAATGCCGCAATTTCCAATTTGGCGACAGGAAGTGGAATATTTGCCTTAAGAGCTACTATGTACCCATCTCCGGGTGCAACAAGCGGTTGCTCAGATAATTCTCCACAATTTGCTATTTCACCAACACTTACATTATGTAGCAACGACTCAGTTCGATACACACATGCAGCATTTGACCCGGATTTGGATTCGCTGACTTATAGTTGGGGAATACCTTTAGATAATGGTTATCCCGGAACCCCATATCCATTTAATAGTGGTTATTCTTATACATCTCCGCTTCCCGGACCAACTCAAAACTCATTAAATCAGGTCGCTACCCTTGATCCAGACCATGGAATTATTTCTTTCCTTTCCTTTACCTCTGGTTCTTTTGTAACCGTAACGAAGGTGTCTTCTTATAAATGCGGTGTGCTTACTTCGGAGATTTTCCGCGAGGTTCAAATGGCACTTATTTCTTGTCCGATATCCAATGCCCCAATCCCATCTAATAATGGCGCCCCCAATTTTTCTACCGGAAATGAAACAGAATCATTCTCGATTTTAGCAGGTGACACATTTACATATGGATTTAACGCAACTGATTTCAACTTAATTTACAATCCAGCACCTACACCACAAACGGTTACCATTAATGCATATGGAATTGAGCTAGGAGAAGGTGATACCTCTTTTATTATCGGATGCCCAATTCCACCGTGTGCAGTCTTAACCAACCCAACACCTTTTACCAATGTTATGATGGGAGGTAATCAACTTACCTGGCCAACTGCTTGTAGTCATGCTGGCTTTACAAATGGCTGTTTACAACATATGCGCACTTTCCAATTTGTTTTTACGGCAAATGATAATTACTGTCCGGCTAACGGAATGCGCCATAAGAGTTTGCTCGTTTCAGTATCCGGTCCTGAAATTTACGCGATCGGAAACGATCTTGCAGTTAGCTATCCGGGGGTTTCTATTCAATGGTATCTCAATGGAGCTCCGATTCCCGGGGCAACAGATACGATAATCACCCCTACTCAAAGTGGCGTTTATACAGTAATGGCAACAACAGGCAGCGGATGCCAAATGGTTTCCAATTGCATTAGTCGTGTAATGAGTGGACTAACTGATAACCAACATCAGGAAAA
>JBIIRF010000194.1:0-5127 GCA_044341715.1 Bacteroidia bacterium
AATAACCTGCGCAAAGCGGATTATGCGGCAGCTCATCTCTGGAATATGATTCAAAGTACACCCGGAATGGCAAATGATACGGTGATGGTGATTGTACCCGAGCATGGTAGGAATTTCAATGCGAATACTTCTGCAGATGCTTACGGACGACTGGCTCTTGACCATACTGCTCCTGTTGATCTGGTGAGTGGTGATCAGATGGCCAGAGAAATTTTCTGTATGGTGGTGGGTCCGCCTACTGTTGTGAAACAGGGTTTGGTGATCAATACAACTGAAGGAGAGAGTACGGAGGTGGTACCTGCAATCGCTAATCTCCTTGGATTTGACAACTCCATTCCGCTATCTGCCGGTATCAAGAATTATAATCAATGTGACATCGCTCAGGCATTTTATTAGAAGACAAATGATGACTGTAAAATCTGTTTCGTGTAAAAGCTTGTTTCGGTACTCCATGGCCGTTATACTGTTTGGTATGATGTTTTCGTCCTGTAAGAAGAATGAAACTCCGGAGAATCCCTATGACTCGGTGAATTATAATCCAAACCCTGACAATGATTCAATTCCTTCGCCATCATCGATAACGGGTCTGCATAAGAATATCTTCTCCCCGAAGTGTGCGGTTCCAGGTTGTCATGATGGAACGTTTGAGCCTGATTTCCGTACGGTACAAAGTTCGTATAGCACCCTGATTTATATGGGTGTAAATAAACTCACCCTCGATTCTGTAAATTTCTTCAACTATCGGGTTATTCCGGGCGATGACACGGCTTCGTTTTTAATGGAACGGTTGCTGACTCCTACCAGCGATTATATGCCGTCGAATTCAGTGCGGTTACCGGATTCGGACATAGCCAATATCCGCAAGTGGATCAATGATGGTTGTCCGGATGTAAATGGTGATCTCCCTACACGTCCCAATCTTGCGCCAAATGTTAACGGGTTTGTTGCTTTTACTCCTGCCCTTGTTCGTATCGATACTTCGCGGGTGGATGGAGTTATATTTAATCCGTTTATTGCGCCTGCGAATTCCTTTATAACTATTCCTGTCCTGGTGCTTGATACAGCCGATGGTATTTATGCTACACCTCCGGAGGATTTTACAATCATGAATCTGAAATTCTCTACCGATAAAAATAACTTTGCTGCTGCTACTACGATCGCGGCAACATGGATGTCGCCCATTCCTTATAATGTCTGGCAGGCGTCAGTGAATACAGCATTATGGCCGGTGGGTACTACTGTTTATTTCCGGGTGTATGTGAATGATGGATTCCAGGCAAATCCGGCTGAGTTTCCGAGAGCTGCTTCGCTGGATTATTATAAAACGTATTTCGCATTTAAGATTCAATAGCTATGAAGAGGAAAAATGATTTTTATAAGATCATGGGACTTGTGCTTCCCGGATTATTCCTTTTCGCTTCCTGCGATAAAAAGGATGATGATCCGTTTGCGAATAAAGTTCCGGAAATAAGTCTTGTTTCAGTGCAACCAGATCAGGTGATTGAATTCAGCGATTCACTGGTATTTACAGTGCATTATCGTGACAATAACGGTGATCTCGGTGAGAATGATCCGGATGTAAAAAATCTGTTTATCCGCGACAACAGAATCGGAATTGTGTATGATTACCGTATTCAGCAACTTGCTCCTTCTGGTAGTTCTATCGCGATTGAGGGCGATTTACAGGTAGTGTTGAATACCCTCGCCCGTACAGATACAAGCATAGCTCAGGAGAACGCAACATTTTCGTTGTACGTAGTAGATCGTGCAGGAAATAAAAGTAATACCGTGACTTCCGGTAATATTATCATTAAGGAACCGTAGATTAAATCTCCACAATTACTCCGATACTTGGGATGATTGTGCCGGTGGTGTTTTTTAGTTTCTTTAAAACATAACGGGTATTGTCATTCGGATCAACAACCGGATTGCCATTAGCATCTCTTACTACATTTAAATAAGGGGAAAGCTCAGTGATCTGGTTGTAGAAATTCTGTACATCGAGGAAAACATCCAGTACCCATTTTTTGAAGTAATACTTTTTATCAATACGAAGATCCATCTGATGGAAGAGGCCATTTCGTTCGGTATTGATCTGGTCGGGATCCAGTACACCTTGTCCACTGATACTCCAGTTGCTGATAAGTGAAGAGGTAGCAAGATCAAATGGAGTATAAGGATTGCCACTGTTAAACCGGAAACGGATACCTGCTTCCCAGTTTTTGGCAAAGGTTTTACCTGCAGTCAGACTGATAATATGACGGTAATCCCAACTGGAGGCGATGTATTTGCTGTCGAGGTTGGTGAATTCACTGCGGACGAAGGTATATGACACAAGTCCGTAAAATCCTTTGAAGAGTTTCTGCTGGTATAAGAGTTCAATCCCATAGGCGCGACCGTTAGACCTTGAATCAACAGGTTCATCACCTACAACTCCGAAATCGCTGCCCTGATTGGCAATGCTGATAGAGTCGAGTAAGCCGAAAGGATATTGGTCATACAATTTCAGGAAACCTTCTGCTGTTATACGTGCATTTTTCTTAGTCTGATATTCGAAACCGGCAACAAAATGCGTAGCCCTGATATAACGCACATTTTTATTTTGCAATTGATTGTCTGAGTCGCGGTAGCCTAAAATGGTATAAGCCGGAAGCTGATAATAAATTCCTGTATTTGCATTGAAGGTTATCCGTTCGTTGATTGTTTTAGATAGAGAGAGTCGGGGAGAAAATTGTTCAAGCGGATTCTTCATTTTGTTTCCAAAAGTGTTTGCATCAATACGTCCTCCGAGAGAAATTATCAATCCTGCACCATTCAATGTGCGACTGATCTGCCCGAAAGCGCCATATTTTATAAATGTCAGTTCCGAGTTATAATCGATGATGCCAACATTTGGTATCTGGTTGAATGTAGAATTAGTGTACGTTGCCTGTTCGGCATTTACCCCTACATTCGTTTTCCAACTGTTTTTGAATGTAGTGCGTTCCAGTCTAACCTTGTTCTCGATTTCTTCTGAGATATAATCGAGTATTTTATTGTTAGCCTCAGACTCGTCGTTGTTCTTATATTTTATAGCACGGTTGTTTAGATGATTCCGGCTGATCACCATGGTGACATAGCTATGTTCGAAGTAACGTTTATAGCTGCCTCCCAACGTGTAATTCCACTGACTGTTTTCAGGAAGATTACCAAGGAGATATTGTTGCTCTTCCGTTTTATTTGCTTCCTTGTTCAATACGAAAACATCATAAGCGCCGAGACCGATAAAGGTGAATTCTTGTTTGTTGTCCGGTTTTATTTTGTATTTGAATTGAAAGTCGTTGTAAGTAGGCAGGAAGGGGAGCTCCAGAGCAGCAAACAGAAATTCCAGGTAAGAGCGTCGGTAAGAGGCGATGAGTGTCGACTTCGGAGAGATAGGTCCATCGAATGTGGTGGCCAGATCTGTAGCGCCGAGTGCAAACGCAAGTCCGGGTTTATCACTGCGTCCGTCCTTGAATTTAATGTCGAGTACAGAGCTCAAAGCATTGCCACGATTAGAGGGGAATGCACCGGAGTAAAAATCTACTTCATTAATAAAATCTACATTCAGCAATCCAACAGGTCCGCCCGAAGCACCTTGCGTTGCAAAATGGTTGATATTAGGAACTTCGATACCATCCAGATAAAACCTGTTTTCATTTGGTGAACCTCCGCGAACAATCAGATCATTTCGAAACGAAGCCACCGATGCAACTCCCGGCAACGATTGCAACACTTTTGAGATATCACGATTACCACCCGGATTGCGTTTAATTTCCGCAGTACCGATACTACGCATCGAAAGGGGACTCTCTTCCTTCCTCATGAATGGTTGTGCTTTAATGGTCACCTCCTTGAGCGCTTTGTTTTCTTCCTCCAAAGGGATATTTATCTCCGCAGGTCGTTCCGGATTCATTTCCACCTCATAGCGGTTATACGGTTTAAATCCAACCGCAACAGCTTCCAGATTATAGAGTCCGGGTTTCGGTACAACAATCTGGTAAACACCTTCTGCATCTGCAGTTGCCGGATAATTTGCAGAACCATTTTTCAGGACTACCACCGCAAAAGGGATCGATTCATTGCTAATGGAATTGTAAACGCGTCCGCGAAGTTTGGCTTCCTGTCCCATCAAAATCGTGGGAACGCTGAAAAGCAGGCATAAGAGAGTGGTAAGGAATCTGGTAGACATAGGAGTTAATAACAAACCGAAGCTGTTTTTGTTTTGCAAAAGTACCCTTCATTTCCATCTTCGGGAAACCGGAGGGAATCAACTTTCGTACTATGTTTGTTGTATGAATAAACCAGAAGTGCACTATTTGCCTAACGGACTTTGTGTCTTGTATGTACACCATCCGGATTCGCCTGTTGCCCATTGTGGATTGCTGATTAAAGCGGGAACCCGGGATGAGGAAAAGGGGAAGGAGGGATTGGCACATTTTATTGAACATTCACTGTTTAAAGGAACCACTCACCGTAAATCCTATCATATCCTGAATCGCCTGGAAGTGGTAGGAGGGGAGTTGAATGCCTATACTACCAAGGAGGAGACTTGTCTTCACGCATCCGTGATGAGCCGATATTTTGAAAGAGCTGCAGAGTTGATAGCTGACGTAGCCTTTCACTCGATTTTTCCGGTGAAGGAGATCGAGAAGGAGAAAGAAGTGATTCTGGATGAGATTCGGGCTTATCAGGATACTCCCTATGAGCAGATTTTTGATGATTTTGAAGGGCAATTGTTCCAGGGGCATTCGTTGGGACATCCGATTCTCGGTACAGAGGAATCACTGCGGGCTTTTAAACGAAAAGATCTGATCGATTACATTGCACGGCAGTACGATCCGGCGAATATGATTTTTGCTGTGAGCGGGAATATGGGAGCAGAGGCCGTACTCGCCATCGCAGCCCGTTATTTCAATGGTCCGAAGAAAAAGAAAACCACTATTTCCCCTCGTAAACCTGCACGAGCCTACCGACGTACCGAGCAGATACAAGAGAGGGCGATCAGTCAGGTCCACTATATTACCGGACGTCCATCTTACGGATTAAAAGATCCCCGCAGGTATACCATGGTGTTATTCAATAATCTGTTGGGTGGACCGGGAATGA
>JBIIRF010000010.1:0-15786 GCA_044341715.1 Bacteroidia bacterium
TAGCATCGGCCGACGAAACAACCAAACAATCAATGATGCAACAAGCTGTTGATCTTGGATTACTCACTCAAGGATTGTTAAAGGGAGAAGCTCTTTCACAGTTCCTGAAGCGCAGTATTCATTTGATTCAATAAATCGGATTGATTCTAAATTAATGTTGGGAACTTGCATGGTATTATACAAAATAGTAGATTTGTGCTCCTAACCATTTAAATTCTTAACGTTAAAAAAGTATGAAAAAAATTCTGAGTACCATGATTGCCGTAGTGGCAATGACCCTTAGCACAAACGCACAGTTGTTTGATGAGGAAGCAAAATTCTTTCATGTAGGAATCGGTGTTGGTAGTCCTTATGCCTACAGCGGATCAGATGTTTCTATCCCACCGGTACATGCCTCAGCTGAGTTTGCTGTTAGTGAGAAAATCGGCGTTGGCGGATTGATCGGATATACAGCATCTAAGTGGGAGCAAACGTATGCAAGTAGTTCCGGTAGCACTTCTTACAGCTGGAAATTCTCTTATATTATTGTTGGTGCTCGTGGTGCATACCATTTCATTGATAGTGATAAAGCGGATGTTTACGGCGGTTTGATGTTGGGATATAACATTGCTTCTGCAACATTTGAATCAAATGATGCTGATCTGGAGCAATTCGTTACAGAACCATCTGTTGGTGGTGTAGCTTTCGGTGGATTCGTTGGTGCACGCTACATGTTCAATGAAAAACTGGGCGGTTTCGCTGAACTTGGATACAATATTTCCTGGTTGAGCGTTGGTCTTGCCGTAAAACTCTAATAAATACCCATTCAAAACAGGAGGGGACTGGTGGAAACCGGTCCCCTTTCTTTTTCACGGAGCTCATTCCATACCCGTTTGCAAACGGATACAAACGGATACAAATATTTAAAAGCCAAACATTTCGGAATTCCATTAGTATTTTTGCCGGGAACGGATCAGGAAATTATAAACAAATACACGAAAAAGGTCGGTTTTCCGTTATGAAAGTGATGAATCGCTGGCCTGAATTATTTACCTTTGAATACTAATTAACCATTTGATATGAGTCTCGAAATTACAGCTAAAGTGCTCTATTCGCTTCCGGAGCAGACAGGACAGGGTAAAAATGGCCCTTGGGTGAAGCAGGATATTATTGTGGAAACGGAGGAGCAGTATCCAAAAAAAGTATGTATGAGTGCATGGGGTGATATGGTAGGTCAGTTCAAGACATACCCTGCCGGTACTCGTTTGAAAATTAGTTTCCGCGTGGAATCCAGAGAATACAACGGTCGTTGGTACACCGATGTACGTCCCTGGAAAGCCGTTATGGAAGGTGCCGCTCAACCAACAGCATCTGCCAATGAAAGCGGAATGGGTGCACCGGCTTATACTGCTGCTGAACCAATGTCAGCCAGCGGTGAAGCGGATGATCTTCCATTCTAATCATAACCAAATACAATGGGAAACCCTGTCATAACGACGGGGTTTTCTATTTTTACACCACTTCATTAAAAATACTGCTATGCGTTACGTACGTAAATACCTCTTAGTACCCTTCCTGTTACTCACCGCTGTACTTCGCGCCGACGAAGGAATGTGGTTCCCCCAGCTTTTACAGCAACTCAATGCAGCGGAGATGCGCATTAAGGGGTTGCAGATTCCCGTAGATGAAATCTATAGCGTAAATAAAAATAGTTTGAAAGATGCTGTCGTATTATTCGGAGGTGGCTGTACCGGTGAGATGATTTCTTCGCAAGGATTATTGCTGACGAATCACCATTGCGGATTCGGGCAAATCCAGGAGCATAGCACCCTCGAACATAATTATCTTAGAGATGGTTTCTGGGCAAGTGAGATGAAGGATGAATTGCCTTGTCCGGGATTGACTGCCACGTTCATCATCCGTATTGAAGATGTCACTGCTTCTTTTACGGCAGCATTGGAAGGACTCGATGAAAAACAACGCAATGAAAAAATCAAGGAGATCTCTACTGCACTCGAGAAGAAGGCGATAGAAGGAACACATTATGAAGCGCGCGTGCGTCAGTTTTATTCCGGGAATGAATTTTACATCATCGTCACCGAAACATTCAACGATGTACGTTTGGTAGGAGCTCCACCCTCATCGATTGGCAAGTTTGGTGGCGATACCGACAACTGGATGTGGCCACGTCATACCGGTGATTTTTCAATGTTCAGAGTGTATGCAGGCAAGGACAATAAACCGGCAGCGTATAATGCAGAAAACGTTCCGTTTAAACCACGTCATTTCTTCTCTATCTCTACAAAAGGCGTACAACCGGAAGACTTCACCATGGTATATGGATTTCCCGGCCGCACACAACAATATATTTCCTCCTATCAGTTACAAACGATTGTAGAAGTCACTAACCCTAACCGGATCAAAGTGCGTGATGAACGCTTACGGATCATGGGAGAAGCAATGCGCAGCAGTGAAGCATTGCATCTCAAGTATGCCGCTAAACAAAGTGGAGTAAGTAATGCCTGGAAAAAATGGAAAGGCGAAAGCAAAGGCTTGCTGGCTGCAGATGGACTTAAGCGTAAACAATACCTGGAAATTGATTTCAAAAACTGGTGCGAAAAAAATCCTGCAGCCGGAAAAAAATACGGCGAAGTATTGCCAACACTTGAGAAACTTTATTCAGGCAATCGCCCTTATCTCGCTGCCAATGACTTCTATGCAGAAGCTGCATTTGGAGTGGAAATAATTTCATACGGAATCGGATTGAGCACATTGGTAGATTTAAGTACTGCTGCCACTCCTGATACAGCGAAAATGAACAAAGAAGCAAGACAACAAAATGCTGCTCTCGCTGATTATTTCAAGGATTATGATCAGCCAACCGATCAGCGAATGATGGCTAGTTTGATGCAGATGTTTGATCAGAATGTAGCAGATTCACTCAAACCTGTTTATTTCACGGATATGCGTACCCGTTATAAATCTGATTTCAGTAAAATGGCGGCGGATTTATTTAAAAGCAGTATGCTGGACGATCAGGTGAAGCTGGAAAAATTATTATCCCGCTGGAATGCTAAGTCGGCTTCCACACTGAAGAAAGATCCGGGATATAAACTGGCCAGCGAATTGCTGACATTTTACCGCGCGAAAGTAGCTGTGAAAGTTACCGCACTGAATGCAGAGTTAACACGGTTGAACCGCTTATACATGGCCGGACAACGCGAAATGATGCCGGACAAAAAATTCTATCCCGATGCAAACAGTACACTGCGACTTGCATACGGACAAGTACGCGGCTATGACGCAGCAGATGCAGTACATTATGATTTTATGACAACACTGGATGGATTGATGGAGAAATACATTCCCGGACACGAAGAGTTTGATGTTCCCTCACGCCTTATTGAATTGTACAAAGCCAAAGACTATGGACGCTACGCACTGAACGGTACAGTTCCTGTTGCATTCATCGCTACGAATCATACTACAGGCGGTAATTCCGGTAGTCCGGTGATTAATGCCAAAGGACAATTAATCGGTACAAATTATGATCGCGTTTGGGAAGGAACAATGAGCGATATTTTATTTAATCCGGAAATCTGCCGCAACGTGACACTCGATATTCGTTACACGTTGTTTATCGTAGATAAATTCGCCGGCGCCAAAAGATTAATTGCAGAAATGGATATTGTAGAATAAAAACCCGTGAAGTAGAGCCGCGCAGTACACTTTGTTCACAAAGTATACCTCGCGGCACACTTCACGGCACTGCCATCTGTACTTCAGTAATCTGCAGATCATAAAAGGTCCTACCGTCTGTAATCAGTATATCGGCAAGATCCGTACCATGAAGTAGAGTGAACCACACTTCAGGATCTGTACTCCGTAAATCCGTATAATCCTAATCACTCCGTAAACGAGAGTAGCCTCGTTCCGAACACTCAGTGTGTTCAGAACGAGGCTACCTCTCGTATCTGTAATCTGCAACCCCTCACGGAGTTGCTTTTATTCCTTGAATATTATCAATCCTCGATGAATTCAATAGAACGAATCGCCCCACCGTTATCCGTTGCACTCAGGTACAGAATACCTTTATCCAACATAACGATTGTCCATGCGCGATTCAGATCTGCAGAGGTGAAACCGGAATTGGTTCGGCCATCGTACCCTGATCCACCAAGAGTGATAGCTAATGTATCTCTCTGGAAAGTGAAGTCGCTCAGCTTAACATAAGCTTTTGCAAAACGGGCATCAATTTCGTACTTACCACTTACGATAGTGTCAAGTGCCATGGAGCCGTTTACATACTTCTTATAATGCAACATCACGTTGCCATCTTTAAATGACCACGTTTCATGTGAGTCATTGCTGTTACTGTATAATACTTTCCATGACTTCTGGATTTCTTCATTCAGCTTCTTTTCCGACAACAACAGATCGTTCTGCTCACATGCTGTGAAGGTGATTGACAGAAGACCTGCCAGGATCCATAAAAGATTTTTCATGCGTTATTTGTTTTTGTGTCTTTATACCTTCGATCTTGATCAAAGGTACGGTTAATATTATTCGAAATATTACAATTGTCAGATTTTAGCCTGCCGTATGCGTTGTTCGATGCCGGTGGTGGAATATCCGGTAACAAAGGGGATCGTTTGCACTTGTCCCCCTCTCGCTGTTACGATTTCATAGCCTACAATCTCTTCCGGTTTGTAGTCGGCACCCTTAATCAGAACGTCAGGTTGTACCAGGCGAATCAGCTCGTAGGGCGTAGGCTCATCGAATAAGGTGATGGCAGAGATACACCCCAGCGAGGCTAGAACCATTGCTCTGGAGCGCTGGTCGTTGATAGGCCGGGTAGGACCTTTGATACGTGAAACTGAGGTGTCGGTATTCAACCCAACAATCATTTTATCGCCAAAGTCAGCTGCACGGGCTAAATAGTCCACATGGCCCAGATGAAGAAGGTCAAAACAGCCATTTGTGAAAACAATCTTACAATTCTGGTCACGCCACTTTTGGATCTGTTCGGCCAATGTAACCGTGTCCATGATCTTTTTTTCTATGCGCTGCAGATGGGTCATCCTATTGCAGAGTTACGTGTTTTCACGAAAAAGAAGAGGCTGATCATGGAAATCCCTCCTAAAATTATCAACAGTAAGGTGCTTACCGTATGGGTCATAGTGGCATATACTATCCCATCGGTTTCACTGAGGCCGTATAGTATAAGTCCTTGTGATACAAGCAGATGATAGGTTCCGATACCGCCTTGAACCGGTGCTGTCATGCCTATTCCGCCTA
The DNA here is from genome assembly GCA_044341715.1 of Bacteroidia bacterium. Lineage (GTDB taxonomy): Bacteria > Bacteroidota > Bacteroidia > AKYH767-A > OLB10 > JAJTFW01. The sequence continues at coordinate 5,278 of JBIIRF010000010.1, forward strand.
ACACCATTATAAATAGTCCGGCAGATGGTCCCAGGTTGGTGGTTTCGGGTAAAGCGAAAAAACATATGTAACTCATCATAAAGTACATGAACCAGATAAAAAAGGTATGGAGGATGAATAGCCCTTTATTCTTGATAAGTGCAATGCTTTTTAATCCTTCAATAATTCCCCTGACAACTGACCTGATTTTTTGGACAGATGCTGGCGGATTCGACATTCTAAATAGCATATAAATACCGGCTATTCCTGCCAGAAATATTATTAAAAGTATGATAATCAGATTAGTACCATTGCCGACTTTTTCAATTGCAGGAGATAAAATCTGCGCATACAGGAAGCCTCCCAGGCGGTCATATTCCAAAAATGCCGTAATCGCAATGCTGAGCGCCAACATGAAAACATCGGAAAGGCGTTCGATAATAACCGTACCTACCAGTTTTTCGAAGGGAACTTCATCGCTCTTTCGCAATGCACCACATCTGGAAATCTCTCCAAGTCGGGGAATAGCCATATTGGCCAGATACCCGAACATCAGCGAATGGTAAGTGGAGGATAATCTGGGTTTATACCCAAGTGGTTCAATCAGCTGTATCCATCTCATAGAGCGGCTGATCAATGCGGCAAATGAGCAAAGACAGCAAATTACAATATAGAGCGGATCCGCCGTTTTTACTTTTTCCCAAACCAGCGAAAAATCCTGATGACGGAAAGTTAACCAGAGCAATAATGCTCCGATGGCAAGAAAAATCAGGTTTTTAAGTGCGGCCAGCAAGGTTCAGATCAGGATTTAACCGGACGATTTTCAGCATCAGGGAAGCAGAGCCAGGGTTTGAATGCTTTCGCTTTCTCAAAATCCATGCTCGCATAGGAAATGACTATCACCATATCACCTACATGCATTTTGCGCGCAGCAGGCCCATTGATGCAAACCTCACCACTTCCTCGCTTTCCTGTAATCACATAAGTTTCAAGACGTTCGCCATTGTTTATGTTCAGCACCTGCACTTTTTCGCCTTCAATCATGTTGGCCGCATCCATTAAATCCGGATCAAGCGTAATACTACCTACATAGTGCAATTCGGCCTGTGTGATACGGGCGCGGTGAATCTTCGATTTCAGAACCTGGATCGTCATAATGGCAACAAAGATATAGATTCCCAATCGTTCGGATTTAGGGAAAAGGGATATAATGCCTGAAGTTCGGTTCAGACAATATTGCGCCGGGAATCGCGGCCAAGAAATAGACGTATTTCAATGTTCCGGCCGAAATAGAGGAAGGAGAGCTTGAATTTTTAGGATTGCTTCCTGTTCGCCGTATACAATGTTGTGAAAATTCCTGTTCGGGTTGTTGTCAAGGTAAAGATGGTTCGAAAAGTGGAGTTCATATAGTTTCTTTATATTCGCATAAATATCGAGATGTACTTATGCTGATTAATAAGCCCCGTAAGATTTTTATTGTAGAAGACGATCCCCTGCAGGCCGATTTGTTAAAGGATCGATTGTTACGTGATGCTAACCACGACATTCATGTTTTCTATACGGGCGAATCATGTCTCCGATCACTTTCGGAACATCCTGAACTGATTATTATCGATTATCATCTGGACGGTAATGATCGTAATGCCTCTAACGGGATGGAGATTATTACCAGCATTAAACAAACATATCCCGATATTCATGTGATTATGATGAGTAGTCAGGAACGGTATAGTATCGCATTGCAGAGTATTCAGAGAGGTGCAGAGCAATACGTGATAAAAGATAAAGAAGCTATTGAAACCATTGCGAAGATGGTAAAAGAAATATAGGTGCCAAACCCGTAGGCAAGGAGTCTGTTGGTAATTACCGACAGGCTTTTTGTTTTTTAAGTCGGGAGGTGTTTTCCTGTTTCCCCACTAATAGTAGTGAAGTGTCCGGAAAAAACGTATTGTTTATCGCAGATGCCGCTACTTTTGGCTGATGAAATTAACTATCCTCATGAAAAATTTATTCGCTTCCCTTGTCATTGTTTTTTTGTTGACTTCACAGGTTCGGGGACAAATTGTAGTCGAGATTAATTCAACATTCAGTGGGCAGCATACCACCTCCAGTGCAGCTCCTTCTGATGCTGTTCCATATAATTTTAATGATCGTTCAGTGCATTTGCAATTGTTGTACCCGGCAAGCGATTTGAATTCAGGTGGTGCAGGTATTGGATTTAATATTGATAGTATTGGCTGGTATGTTGTTGATCAGATAGGTGGAAGCTTGCAGAATTATACTATAAAAATGAAGAATACTTCTGCCACAAATACTGCAGTGTATGATGCCACAGGCTTGACAGTTGTGCGATCCGCATCACCGCTGGCTCCTGCTACTGATACGGCCTGGTATATGATTCCTCTTACGAATTCTTTTTATTGGGATGGAACCAGTAATTTGCTGATAGATGTTTGTTGGGGTTTAAACTCATCTAACAGCGCCACTGGTCGTGTGAGACATTATAGCTATGGTTCTTCCGTTGAGCGAATTTTATTAAAAAGCAATTCAGGAAACACTTGTGGAAGTCCGACTACTCAAACTGCTGCATATCGTCCATATCTCCGTTTAACCGGATTTTGTGTTGATACAACAGTTACACAGAATGGTAATGTGTTGGTTGCCTCTCAGCCTGGTGCTACTTATCAATGGATTAATTGTACTACCAATCAACCAATCAATGGAGCAGTGAATAGTTTCTATCTTCCAACACAAACCGGAAATTATGCGGTGATCGTGACGAACGGAGTTTGTGTTGATACTTCCGGTTGTTATGCTATTACTTTGACTGGAATGGATAATGCTACTCTCTCTGCATCCGGCAGTGTATTTCCAAATCCTTCCAATGGTGAGGTAATGATTAATGCCGATGCCGGTAACTACATGATCTCGGTTTATTCTTTAAACAGTGAGCTGCTTGATCAATTTACGCAACAACGAAATGATAAGGAAAACATCGCTCTTGATCTTTCTGCCTGGAGAGGTAATGCCGTGATTGTAAAATGGCAGAACGAATATATGCAAGCGCCAAAGAGGGAGATTGTTTTTGTTGGGAATTGATCCAATGTTTCAGCTATTCAACTAGAAGTAGGTTTACAATAATTACAAACGGAGTTCGTTATTAAATAGTGGAGGTGTATTTTCGGTGAATCGAATGTTACTCATAAAAACCAATACTTGAAATATGGTACGAATTGCGCTATTATTTTTAACCGGTATAACACTTATATTCACTTCCTGTTCTTCCGAAGTAGATTCAGCAGAAGCTAAGAAAATTGTTTCCCAACTATTGTCTGATCTGAAAGAGGAGAAGTACGATGCACTCGATACGTACTATACGTCTGCTTCTAATCAGGGTGAACCTTTAAAGGCGAAGATGGAGAAGTACATCCGGCTTCAGGATACCACGGGTCCGATTCAGTCGTTTGAGTTTGTGAGCGAGGAGAAGAAGTATGATGAAGCTTCCGGATTTAATCAGCTTACTTTAATTTACAAGGTAGTGTGTAGCAGGGTCACCTTGAAGCAGACTTTTATCCTCGTGAAAGATGAAGGTAAAACCGGAATTATCTTTCAAAATACTGAAAACTGGCCGGAGGAAACCGAAAAGTAATCGGAATCAAAGAAAGCGCTGAAATTTTTTCAATGTTTTCTTGGCAAGTATGTTCTCGTTAGATCAAGGGCGTACCCATTTTCCCTGCCATAGATGCTGATTGTTATCGAGAAGATGTACAATGTATAAACCCGCAACAGCTGGTTCGGGGAGTGAGAGGGTGTTTTCGCCTTTCTGCAGATCAATGGTAGATGTTGATACAGTTTCGCCCATGAGATTTTCGAGGCGGATGGTTGCTTTCAAATTTTTATCAGACCATAGTTTCATTTTCGGATAGGCGGAAGGGTTAGGAAAGATGGTTGCTTCGCGTACGGATGAAAACTCTTCTACAGATACCTGCGGCCCGAATCCTCCATTGGCAAAAATGTTTTGCGCATAAATGCCTCCATCAATCCGATCATCTTGCCATACAATAACTACCTGTCCGTTTGCATAGGGTCCGCAACTGACATCTTCTTTATTGCTGAGAAATGCACTGAGCGTCGGATCGTAACCCCATAATGGTAACCCGCTGTAATCGGTACGCAGACAACTAATCGTTTGTGAATTGAATCCACCCAACACATACGTGATCATCAAGCCGTTTAATTGATCTGTAATTCCAACCGGCAGATAATAATTCGCGCTAATCGGACGAATGTTCAAAGCGTTAGTGCCCAACAGGAGATTACCGGAATTGTCTAATCGCTGAAGTGAAATTCCTGAGTTGGATTGAGAGGAGTTTAAAACCTGAAGTGCAACAGCTATTTCTGTGCCTGTTGTATTGGTGCAAAAGCCACCAACAAGTTTATGTTCGGTTGTAGAGTTTGCACATTGAGTTCCTGTCGCACTCCATAATGCACCTGTAGAGTCGATCTCCTGAGCATACACATCATTCATCATCGGATTGCTTGGGTTGCCGGTATTAAATGCAATATAAACTCCGTCATTCAGGTTGCTGATGATTTCCGGGAAGAAGAAAAATGAAATAGTTTTAGACGAAACCTGTACTGGATTTACCCATTGAGCTGTTCCACTGCTGTCAAATCGCTGGAAATACATAGTGGAGGTGACACCCGGAAAAGACCCTGATTCCTGCACATATAACATCTGGAACCCACTGGTAGAAGCAGGTAACATAACGGCCCTTGAATATTTCTGATTGTTCCAGATTCGTTTGGTCCATTGTAACTGACCACCTGCTGAAATTTTAGAATATGCTACCCACTTTGAACTACCTAAACTTGCATTCCACGCAACGATCACATCATTCGCATTTGTTACTGTCACCCGCGGACTTAACCCATCTGAAGTTGAATCCTGCAATACAATTCCATTTCCCCAGGCTGAAGTCCCGAATGGTGTGATCTTATAAGCTGCAACCTGCAACGTCCCTGTACGTTCATCCTGAAAGGCAACAATAGCATTGTCTTCCTTATCTACTTCCAGGTCATATCGGAACAGCGCCGAGTTTTGAGGAAAGCTACTCACTACAACTCCACCGGAAGCCCATTGATTTATACCGTCCATATCAATCAACTGCATACGAAGAACGTATTGCCCGCTGCTATTATCAAACCAGCTGATATAAGTTTTACCATCACTGGTTGTCGCCGTTAATGGCACCGACTGTTCACTGCCATTGAGTTCATGGATTACTGTATTACCCAATGTATCGTTCGTGAATTGTGCAGAAGCCGGGAGAGAAAAAGTCAAGAGCAGCAGGAGAAGTATGTTTTTCATGAGGTAAAAGTAATTATAAAATTAATTTGTTTTTTAATGGAAGCTCGGGTATGATTTTATCGTTGGTGGTTTAATCTGATTGAACACTTGCTTATACAGACTTCACTAATAGTTTAATATAGATTTTAAAGGTGGTTTTTCTGGCTTGAATTACCCTTTACTTATTGTGTAGTGAATATTATCAATCAACCTTGGTCCTGTAGTAAGAACAGCAATGCAGCCCTGCGCTTCTGTATGTTGATCCCAGTGTTCTATGCTTACTAACGTTGATGGATCTACGATATCAAAATACTGGACACTGAGATGTTTGCTTTGATTGATGAACCGGTTGACAAGAGCTTTAACGGCTTCCGGCGACTGATGTGGAATATAGGTCGCAGCCATTTGTAGCCCTTTGTAAATGAGTGGTGCGTCTTTCCGCTGATCGGGAGTAAGTAATAGATTTCGTGAGCTCATGGCTAATCCATCGGATTCACGTAATGTTGGACAACCAACTATTGTCAATGGCAAACGCAGTTGTTGTACCATGTTCCGAACAATAGCCAATTGCTGAAAATCTTTTTCACCGAAGTAGGCATTGTCTGCTTCTACAATCTCAAAGAATCGATGTACTACAGTTGCCATTCCCTTGAAATGTCCCGGACGATAAGCGCCTTCCATTACCGTTTCCAGTTGTCCGAATTGCAGGTCAAGCAAGTGGAGTCCGTTCGGATAAATTTCCTGCACTGAGGGTAGAAATGCGTAATCGCAACCGGCACTCTCCAGCAACTTTAAATCTGCTTCCGGCATCCTGGGATATTTTTCCAGATCAGCAGGGTCGTTGAATTGTGTAGGGTTGACGAAAATGCTGCAGACGACAACATCGTTTTCAGTTTTTGCTCTTTTTAGAAGGCTTATGTGCCCCTCATGTAAAGCACCCATTGTTGGAACAAATCCAATACGTTTACCTGCTACACGATCCATGTGCAGTTGCTGGCGTAATGCCGTTACAGTAGCGTATGTTTGAACCAATTCTGGTGAAGGACTTTTCCCGACAGGGTATTTTATTTATAATTCATCTTTTCACGATACCAATCGTTGAAAGATTTTTCTTTTCCGGCAGAGGGCATTTTGCGAAGCCCGTCTCTTGATTTAAACAGCCCTTCAAGGATATGCTTGCGTGCATTTACTCCTGTCCAACTCATAATCTCCCTTTTCAGCATCGCTTTCTTCCAGGCGAAATAGAACCATTTTTCTCCTCGAGGTGTGTTCCCTTGTTCAACAAAATATTTTCTGTTCTCCAATAATAAACGGGGAATATCAATTTTTACCGGACAAACATCTTTACATCCGCCGCATAGTGTTGTTGCATGGGCCAGGTGCTGATGCTCTGATCGCTGTAATGGTAGTGTTACAGCAGCGATTGGAGAAGGGAAATCTGCGGCACCTGAGCTGCGGTAAACCGGACAAACTGTCTGGCAGGCTCCGCACTTGATGCAGGTTAATGCTGCGCGTTGTTGTTCGTGTGCGAGTACATCACTTCGGCCATTGTCCAGCAGAATTACATAAAGTTCTTCCGGTCCATCTAACTCATCCGACTGACGTGGACCCGTAATAATACTGTTATAGGCTGTGATATTCTGTCCGGTGCCATACGTACTCAGCAGCGGAAGAAAAAGATCAAGATCATTCAGTGAAGGCAACATCTTATCGATGCCGGCCAATACAATATGCGTTTTCGGTAATGCGGCTGTTAATTGCGCATTTCCTTCATTCTCCAGAATCACTACTGCACCCGGATCGGCCACCAGAAAATTGCAACCTGTAATACCAGCCTGAGCTGAACGGAACTTGTCACGCAAATGCGTGCGGATCGCTTTCACCATTTCTTGCGGTGATCCGTCGCCGTTATATTTTATTTTTTCCTGAAGAAGTTTACTGACTTCTGCTACGGATTTATGCATAGCAGGAAGTACCATGTGTGAAGCACCTTCTCCTGCAGCATGCACTATGAAATCTCCGGTATCACTTTCTGTTGAACGGATACTCTGGCTTTCCAGAAATGCAGTCAACCCAATCTCCGACGCAGTGTTGGTCTTTGATTTCATGACTTCTTTTGCATTCGCTTTTTGAAGGATATCAAGAATTGCCTCTAAAGCATCGGTAATATCCTGCGCCCAGATTACTTTCCCTCCCGACTTGATAAAATTGGATTCGAATTCAATCAGGTATTTGTCGAGATTCTCGATGGTTTTCCATCGTGTAAATGCAGCACGCTCTCTGGCCAGCTCCAGATTGCTGAACTGCCGGGTGCCCTCATTCAAGCTCTTTTCCTGTAAACCGGCTGCCGAAGTGGCCCGCTCAGTCCAGTTATCACCCTGAATACCAGATATTTCCGTTTTCGACTCTTCCAAGACTAATTCCTCCATAACGAATAACAAACCTAAGATACAAAGCCTCCTGAAACAAGCAGAATTCGAGGTTGTGGAAAGAAGTATTAACGGGTCATTATGGATAACTAGGGCGCTTTTTACTTAACTGAAGATCCATTGATAGCACTAAGTTTAATCAAAAGTTAGTTTGGTTATTGGATGTTATATAGCCCTTTCTAATTGGTAACAAGGAATTGAAGATCTATTTTAATTCCAGACAAAAAGACTTATAAGGCACTTAAACTGTTTAGTGAAAAGATCATCTTTCATTGTTATTTACCGAAATTCAGGATACATCCGAATGTCATCGCATGGAGGATATAGAGATAAATACTTCTGTTAAAATGGTGCATCATGGAATTTCAGATATTTGATACAGATATGCTTCCGTACATACTGCTGGTTATCTGCATCACCATTTTTCTCTACATGTTTCTTTCGGTGATTTATTACACGGTTCGTCAGACATTGGCCGGACTGATACTTTATTTCCGTGGACTACAGATAAAAAGAGAGTATGCATCAACACAGCCGGTAAGAAAGGATGATCTTATCTATACGTTAAAGAAGTTTGTGCCGTACTTCAATATGCTTTCCGATCAGCATAAACGATTATTCATTATGCGTACTCAACTGTTTATGAATTATCATTCATTTGAAGGTCGGAACGGAATTTATGTGACAGAAGAAATGCAAATCCGCATCGCTGCCACTGCTATACAACTTACGTTTGGATTGAAAGAATACCTTCTCCGGCATTTTGTAACAATAGTTGTTTATCCGGATGTGTATGTTTCTCCTGCTACAGGTGATTGGCATAAGGGTGAAACAAATATCAGAGGCAGTATTGTGCTTTCCTGGAAACACTTTGTGGAGGGCTTTGAAACCACAGATGACAAACTGAATCTGGGATTGCATGAACTGGCGCATGCACTCGATCTCGGACGTTTAGTGAAGGATGCAGATCCTTTCTTTTTCAGTTATTTTCTGAAGTGGTCGGCAGTAGCGAATGAAACTTATCTGGAGGTAAATGCATCAAATCATCATTTCCTGCGTAGCTATGCCGGCACCAATATGCGTGAATTTTTTGCTGTCTCGGTAGAGCATTTTTTTGAAGATCCTTCCGGATTCGCAAAGGAATTGCCGCTGCTCTATCAGCACTTATGTGTTTTGCTGCATCAGGATCCATTGCGTATTGCTTCCGGAGATCATTTGAAAGTAAATATGCCTTCCAATCAACCACCTGCTGATTGGAATGATTCTAACATTCTATTTGAATCATCTCCTCCTTCACGAAGTGCGGTCTCCTCTTTTCTGCTGCCGGTAATTATGATATTTATTTTTATTTTTTTGTTCAGAGAAGAAGAGAACTTATTGCTGGTGACAGGAATGTTTGTTGTACTGATGATTGGTGGACTGATTGATTATTTCCGCAGAGCAAATGTGGTATTGCTGTACCATGATTATCTGGTGGTGAAGTCAAGAATTACAGGAAAAGTAAAAATGGTAATTGCGCTTGAAAACCTGATCAGCATTGAATTCAGCAGAGGAAGTAATCGTGATTTTAAGCTGACATTTGCAGAGGGAAGAGAAATTTTCAGCTATGAATTTTTATCTACGGTTGAATGGAGTGAATATGATTTACTGAAGGAGCAGTTACAGAACCGAAATGTAGTGATGTCGTTTTGATATAACCTTGGTTATATTCTTCCCCTGAATCGGGGATATTTCTTGTTTACTCCATTTGATTTCCCCAATTTGGCTGTCTGATAAATTAGTTATGAAAAGCCTGATATCCCTGTTATTGATCTTTCTTTCTATGTTCAATGCTCCGGCCCAATCAACCGATAAGTTTAATGGTGTTTTTTCTATGCAGAATCCTGCTCTGGTACTGGTTTTGAAATCTACAGGAAATGCCGTAAGCGGATATCTGGCCGATGTAAACAATGCTTACCGTGTTGAGGGTGCTTTGTCTGGAGAAGACGTACTTACATTAAACACCCTTATAAACGGAGAGAACAATAAAAGTTATGCTTCGCTGGATGCTGCTGGAAATTTACTTCTTACTGATGATGTGTTAGACATGATATATTTTACCCGTTCATTGGAGAATGTTGATTCGGTATTGGCTGCAATTGATCAGGCTTTGAAGCAAATGGCCGGAAGTACACCTGAAGCTATCGTGCCAACATCTGTTACGATGGATGCAGCTGCGAAGAAGTATGCGAACAAAAAATTTCTGCATTTATATACCGGAAATGGCATGACGGAGAAGTGGGCCTATTATCTGTTCGACGATGGCCGATTCTATTTTAGAAGTGAAGCATCGTATGCCAGTGGCAATGCATTCAATGACTTCAGTGCTGCATTGTCGTCTAAAGATGCTGGCACCTGGCAGATAAAAGGCAATGGCACCTCAGAAGAATTACATCTTCGCTGGAATACAGGAGAGCAACGACAGCTGGTAATCACGAAGACATCCAAGGGATATCGCCTGGGGAATACAGACTATTTCCTGGTAGGACTCGAGGAATATGAATAGAAGCTAATCGACTAAATCCATTTCCACCACCAGGTCTTCAGATTCAACGAGTGTTCCTTCTTTTAAGTGGATAGCTTTCACTTTGATATCAGCCGGTGCCGTAATGGTGGTTTCCATTTTCATCGCTTCAATCGTAAAGAGCGGTGTGTTCTTCTTGATGTCTTGTCCGGGTTTCACAAAGATTTTGCTGAGCATTCCTTGAAGAG
>JBIIRF010000195.1:0-5090 GCA_044341715.1 Bacteroidia bacterium
ATCTGATTGAAGCGACTGTTCAGGAAGTAAATCTGAAGATTGAAAGACCAGCGCTGCATGTCTTCATAAAAATCATTGAGATAAGGATTGTCATCCACATCTTCAAAATGAGGCTCCCACTTCAGATTTTTTGCCAGCAGACTGGTAAGGGTAGTTTTTCCTGAACCGATATTGCCGGCCACAGCGATATGCATATTCTTAGTGTTTGGTGTAGTTGCCAATTTGTTGGATTTTATTCGGGTAAAAAATGGTGATTACCCGAGGTTCAAAAATAGTCGGTGTTTTTTAGTCAACCAAAGAGTGTTGAAAAGTTCATCAGGGGATATACAGTGTGCCATTTCGCAGGTACCAGAGCTTATTGCCGGAGTAAGCGGCTTCTTGTGCCTGCATTGGGACCGTCAACACTTCTTCTTCGAGGCTGTTCAACCGTAGATAATGGGTGATTTTTTGTCCCGACTGAGTAAAGCTGATACTTTGTTCTCCCAGTTGAAATAATACAGGTCGTTCTTTGATTTTAAATGATTTAAGCTTGGTTCCGAACTGGTCGAAGACGATAATTTCTTCGTTGTCGAGCCAGGCAATCCACTGCTGGTTAGCTTGTAGTGCGAGGGGGACCGGTCGTCGTTGCAGAAGTTGGCTGAGATCTACCGAAATGACGGAGGCTCCGAGTTTGTTGTCGATTTTAACCAGATTTCCGCTGATGTCGTCGTATATCCAGATTCCCTGATCAGGTGTTCCGGCCATCGCCTTGGGCTGAATAATGCCCATATTGCGCAAGTTAATCTCCGATTGATCTACCAGATTGTTGTCGAGTATTCTGATGACAGCGAATTCAGCATAGAAAATCAGAATGCGCATGGGGTTACTCACGTCGAAGGAGGTGGGTGTGCCAAGATCTTTCATGCTGTACCGCACCAACTCTTTGCCCTGTGCATTCAGTTTGATGATATCACTGCCCTTTTGGTAATAGCAATTTCCGAGCGGATCAAGGCGAAACTGAATGACCTGCTGTACTGAATCGCGTGCCTGTGCCTCTGAATGCTGGCAGTAACCGAGCACCAACAGTAGAATAAACAGGTAAATGCGTCGATTAGGTAACAGGGACATGGCGTAAAATTTCATCTACGTAGTTTCGATGATTCGCTAACCTGGGTACTTTATGTTGTCCGCCCAATTTCTCTCTCGATTTCATCCAGTGATAAAACGTTCCGGATGGCATGTTTCGTATGATGGGTAAGCGTAGTATCTTGTCTTTATAACGTTTCGCTTCGTAGTCGGAATTCTGCTTCTTTAATGCTTCATCAAAGAGCACGGCGAAATCATGGATATCTGCAGGCTGTTTCTCAAATTCGATGAGCCATTCGTGTGCGCCGTTTTCTTTTCCGGAAAGATAAACAGGTGCAGCAGTGTAGTCTCTGATTACAGCACCGCTCTTCATACAAGCTTCTTCCAGCGCTCTCTCGGCATTGTCAATGATGAGCTCTTCTCCGAATGCATTGATGAAATGTGCGGTTCTGCCGGTGATTTTTATCCGATAGGGATGGAGTGAGGTGAACATCACCGTGTCTCCGATTTTATATCGCCATAATCCTGCATTGGTAGTAATGACGATTGCGTAGTTTTCGTTAAGCTGAACCTGATCGAGAGTGATGGTTTGCGGATGTTCTTTTTCCCATTCACTCATCGGCAAAAACTCGTAGTAGATTCCGTAGTCAAGCATTAATAACATTTCTTCGGAACGAAGCTGATCCTGGATGCCAAAAAATCCTTCGGATGCATTGTACGTTTCGAGATAGTACATGTCTGCTTTTGGAATAAGTGTTTTGAATTGTTGCCTGTATGGAGTAAAGCTGACGGCACCATGTACAAATAACTCAAGATTGGGCCATACTTCAGTGAGGTCTTTTTTGCCGCTCATCTGTAAAATGCGATTCAATAATACGAGTGTCCACGATGGTACACCGGCGATATTGGTCACGTTTTCGTTGACAGTGGCTTCGGCCATTTTTTCAATTTTCTCTTCCCATTCATCCATCAACGCAATGGATCTTTCTGGTGTGCGGAAGAGTTGAATCCAGAAAGGAAGGTTCTGTATAAGTATCGCACTCAGATCGCCGTAGAAACTATCGTTGCTGAGGGAGTTGATCTGATGACTGCCACCAAGTGAAAGTAGCTTGCCGTCGAAGAGTTGTGTTTCGGGATTGTTGTGGAAGTAAAGGCAAAGCAGGTCTTTTCCTCCTTTGTAGTGACACTCTTCCAATGCTTCGGTACTGACCGGAATGAATTTCGATTTATCATTGGTGGTGCCGCTCGATTTTGCAAACCAGCGTACATCACTCGACCATAATAATTGCTGTTCTCCGGCTTTTAAGCGAAGAATATAGGGCTTGAGACTTTCATAATCCTGCAGTGGAATACGGTCGCGGAATTCACGACTGCTTTTTATTGATGAAAAATCATACCGGCGTCCGAATTCTGTGTAACGGGCTGATACAATGAGTCGCTTCAGGAGATCCTGTTGCACTTCATTCGGGAATTTCATGAAGAGCTCGATTTGATGCAATCGTTGCTTCATGATCCAGGAGAGTACCGAACTGATGATAGGCATAGGCTAACCTGTTTGATATGCTTGACTAATATAGGAAAAAAAATACCGTGGACTTACTTTTCCTTTCTTTTTTTGAACCAATCGCTGATTTCTGTCAGGTTTTTGGTGTTAAAGGTGTTGGCTATTGTGAGACCGCCTTTGCGAGCAGCACATACGCCAAAATACATATCAGCATATCCTTCAGTTGAGTGGGCGTCTGGGTTGATGCTTATTTGCAGTCCCAGATTTACGGCATAGTCAATCCATCTCCAATCGAGATCCAGTCGGTAGGGATGAGCATTGAGTTCTACCACGACACCATGTTCAGCGCAGGCATGTAGTATTTTTTCGAAGTCGAGCGGATATCCTTCCCGTGAAAGCAACAGCCTTCCGGTGGGGTGACCTAAGATGGTAGTGTAGGGATTTTCAATCGCTTTTAGTAGTCGGGTGGTGGCCTTTTCTTTGTCCATTCTTAATCCGGAATGCACAGAGGCTACGATGAAGTCAAAGCGCTGTAGAATTTCTTCCGGATAATCAAGACTTCCATCGGCGAGGATATCAGACTCTATGCCGGAAAATATTTTGAAGGGTGCCATCGAAGCGTTCAACTGCTTGATTTCTTCCTGCTGTTCGATCACTCTTTCAATACTTAATCCTCCGGCGTATTGCGCACTCTTGCTGTGATCACAGATTCCCAGATATTCATATCCTGAATCGCGGCAGGCCTTAGCCATTTCTTCGAGCGAATGTATCCCGTCGCTGTAGGTGCTGTGGTTATGAAGTATTCCTTTTAATGCAGATGTTTCGATTAATGGATAGGAGATGGAATTCTTTTGTGCTTTTTCAATTTCATTTAATCCTTCCCGCATTTCCGGCTCTACAAATTGAAGTCCAAGCGTGGCATAAATTTCTTCTTCTGTCCTGCAGGTAAGGAGGTCTGCTGTTGTTTTGTTATTGTGTGCTAATGCCTGACCAATGTGTAGATCATTTCCGGTTTGGAGCCAACGGTCGCGGTTGAATGTATCGTCTCCCGAGAAATGGATTTCAATCGGTATTCCGTTGGGTGTGCTGGTAAAGATGACATCAGCTTCTTCTACAAGTGCTCCGTATTCCTGATCTTTCAATGCTTGAATCAGGGCAATTAACGCCGGTTGATGTTGGCTATTGCAAAGGAAATTGAGTCGGGTCAGTACTTCACATTTACGTCGAAATTCACCGGTTGGATTAAGTGTGATTTCCGGGTTCTTGATTGCGATTTTTCGAAGAAACTCATCTGCACTTTTTTCGGCGGTAGCGTAGTGGAAGTAGCCTCGGTGTGCTAAGCGGAATTCAACGGCTTTGCGGATGGTGTCCTGCGTTTTTTTACCAAATCCTTTCAATTCAACGAGCCTGTTTTCGTTACAGGCATATAGCAACTCACCGATGGACTCAATCTGCAACTCTTTCCACAATAATGCCACCTTTTTAGGTCCAATGCCTTTTAGTTTCATCATTTCGATGACACCTTCGGGTGTGGACGCAATGAGTTCTTCGAGATCGGGAAGTTTGTTCTCTGTTAATAATACATGGATCTTATGACTCAGACTTTTGCCGATTCCGTCAATGGTGGCCAGTTCTTCCGGATTTTTTCCCTCCAGTTTCTCTTGCAACCGTTCAATCTTAAAGGCTGCGTTCTGGTAAGATTTGATTTTAAAAGGATTTTCTCCATGCAACTCAAGCAGTTTGGCCGTTTCTTCCAGCAATTCGGCTATTTCGTAGTTTTCCATTGTTCCCGATTTCGGCTAAAAATATCGAATATTCATGATTGCGGTGTAATAGTTTATTTTTACACTCGCTGTAAAGTAGGTAAATTAACTTCAGTGTTATGAAAGGTGCATTAAAAATTGGGGTTGTTAAGGGAATAGGTGTTTATATACACTGGACATTTTTCCTCTTGCTTGGCTGGGTGGCCTGGGGCGAATTTTCAGAGACAGGCTTGATGTCCAGTGTGATGAATGAAATTCTGTTAGTGCTGAGTGTATTTCTTTGTGTGTTGTTGCATGAGTTCGGACATGCTTTAATGGCCGCGAAATACCATGTTCCTACTAAAGATATCACCTTATTGCCGATCGGTGGGGTAGCCCGGCTGGAACGAATGCCTGAACATCCTCGTCAGGAATTTTTTGTGGCAATAGCTGGTCCTGCAGTGAATGTGGGGATCATCATTGTACTGATTCCGGTTATTCTTTTTGGTAAAGGTTGGCCAATTGCATTGGATATGATCGAGTACGATAGCAATAGCTTTGTGATGAATCTCTTACTGGTGAATCTTTCGTTGATTGTTTTTAACCTGATTCCCGCATTTCCGATGGATGGTGGTCGTGTATTTCGTTCTTTGCTGGCGATGAAATTATCCCGGTTAAGGGCAACGCAAATAGCTGTTTATACCGGACAACTGATAGCTATAGGTTTTTTTATTGCAGGAATTTACTTCAACCCAATGTTGATGCTTATTGCTGTCTTT